>NZ_JBJLSE010000006.1:0-84496 GCF_050871845.1 Kineococcus arenarius subsp. arenarius | reverse complement strand
CTGCCGGGGACGTCCCCGGCAGCACCGCCGGGGTGGGAGACTGGGCCGCGTGAGCACTGGAACGAGCACCGCGCCCACGGCCGCCTCCTCGATCACGTGGCCGGACCTGCCCGCCGCCCAGCAGCCGCAGTGGCCCGACGCCGCCGCGCTGGCCGAGGTCCAGGCGGAGCTCGCCTCGTACCCCCCGCTGGTGTTCGCCGGGGAGGCGGACCAGCTGCGCGCCCAGCTGGCGGCCGCCGCCCGCGGCGAGGCGTTCCTGCTCCAGGGCGGCGACTGCGCCGAGACCTTCGCCGGCGCCACGGCCGCGGGCATCCGCCGCCGGTTGAAGACGATGCTGCAGATGTCCGCGGTCCTCACCTACGGCGCCGGCCTGCCGGTGGTCAAGGTCGGCCGGATGGCCGGGCAGTTCTCCAAGCCGCGCTCGAGCAACGACGAGACCCGCAACGGCGTCACCCTGCCCGCCTACCGCGGCGACGCCGTCAACGACTACGCCTTCACGCCCGAGGCGCGGGTCCCGGACCCGCAGCGGCTGCTGCGGGCGTACCACACGTCCTCGGCGACGCTGAACCTCATCCGGGCGTTCACCACCGGCGGCTACGCCGACCTGCGCAAGGTCCACGAGTGGAACCGCGGGTTCGCCGCCACCGCCGCGAACGTCCGCTACGAGGCGCTGGCCCGCGACATCGACAAGGCCATGAGGTTCATGGTCGCCTGCGGCGCCGACTTCGACGCCCTGAAGACGGTGCAGTTCTTCTCCAGCCACGAGGCGCTCCTGCTGGACTACGAGCGCCCGCTGACCCGCACCCTGGACGAGGAGCCCCCGCTGGCCGGGGAGTCCGCGGCGGACGACGTGCGCCGCGGCGGTCCCTACGACGTGTCGGCCCACATGGTCTGGATCGGGGAGCGCACCCGTCAGCTCGACGGCGCGCACGTCGACTTCGCCTCCCGCGTGCGCAACCCGATCGGGATCAAGCTGGGGCCCAAGACCTCCGTCGAGGACGCCCTGGCCCTCGTGGACAAGGTCGACCCTTACCGCGAGCCGGGCCGGCTGACCTTCATCACCCGCATGGGCGCCGCCACGATCCGCGAGGCGCTGCCCGCCCTCGTGGAGGGCGTCACGCGGGCCGGTGCGCAGGTGACGTGGGTGTGCGACCCCATGCACGGCAACACCATCACCTCCGCCAGCGGGTACAAGACCCGCCGCTTCGACGACGTCGTGGACGAGGTCCGCGGCTTCTTCGAGGTGCACCGCGCGCTGGGCACCGTGCCCGGCGGCCTACACGTGGAGCTCACCGGCGACGACGTGACCGAGTGCCTCGGCGGTGCCATGGACATCGACGACGCCGCGCTGGCCACCCGCTACGAATCGCTGTGCGACCCGCGCCTGAACCACCAGCAGTCGCTGGAGCTGGCGTTCCTCGCCGCGGAGATGCTCGCGCAGCGCTGAGGCGCTGCGAGCCGGGCACCGCACCCGGCGCTGGGGCCCCGCCGCGGTCCGCCGCGGCGGGGCCCTCGTGCGTCGCCCTCGAGCGCGGCGCGCGGCCGCGACGCCTCAGACCACCGTCACCGTGATCGTGGAGCCCTTGGGCACCGACTGGCCGGAGCCGGGGTCCACCGAGCGCACGGTGCCGAAGATGCCGCCGAGGACCTCCTCCACGCGCACCGCGAAGCCCAGGCCCTCCAGGGTGGCGCGGACCTCGGCCAGCTGCTTGCCCTGCAGGCCGCCGGGCACCTCCACCAGCGGCGGTCCGGTGGACACGACGAGCTCGACGGTGTCGCCGCGGAACAGGGTGCCGTCGGCGGGCTCCTGGGAGATCACCCGACCCGCCGCGACCGTCTCGCTGGTGCGCTGCGTCGGCTCGCCCGCCACCAGGCCCGCCTCGGCGATCCGGGTGCGCGCGGCCTCCAGGGACTGGCCCACCACGTCGGGCACGGCCAGCGGCTGGCGGCCCTTCGAGACGACGAGCCCCACCGCGGAGTCGTGCGGGACGGAGGTGCCGGCGGCGGGGTCCGTGCGGATCACCCGGCCCTGCGCGACGTCCTCGCTGAACTCCTCGACGACGGCGCCGACGGCCAGGCCCGCCTCGCGCAGCGCCACCCCGGCGGCGGCGCTCTCCCGCCCGGCGACCTCGGGCACGTCGAAGTGCTGCACGCCGCGGCTGACCACGAGGGTGAGGGTGCCGTCCTCGCGCACCCGCTCACCGGCGGCCGGGTCGGTCCCGATCACCGTGCCCACCGGTACGGTGTCGCTGAACTCCTCGCGCTGGTCCACCTGGAAACCGGCCGCGCGCAGCTGCTGCGCGGCCGCCCCGGGGGCGCGGCCGGCCACGTCCGGGGTCGTGGTGAAGGCGCCGGGACCGGCCATGAACCACCACGACACCCCCGCGGCGACGGCCAGCACCGCCAGGGTGAGGACCATCGCCAGCACCCCGCGCCGGCCGCGGCGGCGCCCGCCCACCGCGACGGCGCCCGTCGCGGCCGGAGCGCCCTGCGACGCCCCGTCCGCGGCCCCGTCCCCGGGACCCTGCGCACCGTGCTCAACGCCCCGGGCACCGGCCGCGAGCGCCGGGGCGTCCGCGGCCAGGTCCAGGCGCACCGTGGCGCTGCCCCCGCCGGCGGCGGGGCGCGCCGAGCGCACGGCCAGCTCCTCGGGGGTCAGGCCCGCGCGCACCCGGCGCACCCGCTCGAGCATCTCGCCGGCGTCGTGGGGGCGGTCGTCGGGGTCCTTGGCCAGCGCGTCGAGCACCAGGCGGTCCACCGCCGGGGGCAGGCCGGGCACCAGCGTCGAGGGCACCGGCGGGTCGTCGTAGACGTGCTGGTACGCCACGCGGATGGGCGTGTCGCCGGTGAAGGGGGGAGCTCCCGTGAGCACCTCGAACAGCAGCACGCCCACGCCGTACACGTCGCTGCGCGCGTCGGCGATGCCGCGCGAGACCTGCTCGGGGGCGAGGTACTCGGCGGTGCCCAGCAGGTCCGGGCCGGTCGCGGCGGTGCTGGCCTGGGTGGGCCCCGCCGAACGGGCCAGGCCGAAGTCGCTGACCTTGACCCGCCCGTCGTCGCCGACGAGGACGTTGCCGGTCTTGACGTCGCGGTGCAGCAGGCCCTTGCGGTGCGCCTCGCCCAGCGCGTCGAGCACCGAGGCGGTCACGTCCAGCGCCTCACCGGCCGTCAGCGACCCCTCCTCGTGGACGACGTCGCGCAAGGTGCGGCCGGTGACCAGTTCCATGACCAGGTACGCCGTCTCCTGGCCGTCGCCGCGCTCGGCGCCGTCGTCCACGCCCTGGTCGAGCACCGAGACCACACCCGGGTGCGCCAGGCGCGCGGCGGACTTCGCCTCGCGCACGAACCGCTGGCGCGCCACCGGGTCGTGCGCGAGGTCGGCGCGCAGCACCTTCAGCGCCACCTCGCGGTCCAGCCGCTGGTCCTCGGCGCGGTACACGACCCCCATGCCGCCGCGGCCGATGCGGCTGAGCACCAGGTACCGCCGGTCCAGCACGCGCCCGACGAGCGGGTCGGAGAGGATGGCGTCCACGGTCAGCGAGTCTAGGCAGACCCGCGGGCGGGCCCGGGGACCGCCGCGCGCCTCAGCGGAAGCGGGCCTGCAGGGTCTGCACGTTCGCCACGTACCGGCGCGTGTCGTCGTACATGCCGCGCGAGCGCACCGACGCCTGCCCCTGGTAGTAGGACGCGATGGCGATGTCCGGCGGGTTGCTCGCCACGAGCGTGCGCAGGATCGCGACCCCGGCCTTGGCGTTGTCGCGGGCGTCGAAGAGGTCGATCTCCTCGCCCAGCAGGTCCGAGGCCCACTCCCCGGAGGTGGGGATCACCTGCATGGCGCCGATGGCGTTGGCGTGCGAGACCACGCCCATGTTGAAGCCGGACTCCTGGTAGCCGATGGCCAGCGCCAGGGAGGGGTCCACGCCCAGGCGCACGGCGGTGGACCGGATGATCTCGCGCATCTCGTCGCGGCTGGGGATGTCGGCCTGCGCCAGCCGGGCCCGGTTGGCCTCCACGGCGGCGGCAAGGGAGCCGGCCTGCTCGGAGGCGGGCGGCGCGGCGGGCGTGGCCGTCGGCTGCCCGGCGAGCCGCAGCTCCTGGCCCTCGACGATGAAGCCGGTGCGGTCCAGGCCGTTGAGCTCCACGAGGGTGGCGACCGTGGTGCCGGTGGCCGCGGCGATGTGCGACAGGGTGTCCCCGGCGCGCACGGTGTAGGTGCCGCTCGCCGGGGTGTCGGCCCCGGCGGTGCCGGCCCCCGTGGTGCCGGTGCTCGTGCCGCCGCCGACCTTGAGGACCTGCCCGGCGCGGATGAAGCCGCGCGCGTCCAGCCCGTTGGCCTCGCGCAGCGCCGCGACGGTGGTGCCGTGCTGCGCCGCGATGGACGTCAGCGTCTCGCCGGCGACGACGGTGTGCTCGGCGGGCGCGGAGCTCGAGGAGGAGGTGGCGGGCACGCGCAGCCGCTGCCCCTCCACGATGCGCGCCTGCGGGCCGAGGTCGTTGGCCGCGGTGATCGCCGCGACGGTGCTGCCGGTGCGCACGGCGATGCCGCTGACGGTGTCCCCGCGCCGGACGACGACCACCTGCTCGCCGTCGCCGGTGGCCGCGGCGGCGGCGGCGTGCGCGGCGGTGGGCACCTGCGTGCCGGTGGCCGCGGCGGCGGTGCCCGCGGGCACGACCGCGGTGGGGCCCGCGGCGCCGACGAGCGCGGCCGCGGCGAGCCAGCGGCTGCGGCGGCGGGGCTCGTCGGTGCTGGTCGGGTCGTCGCCGTGCTCGGCCATGCGGGGGTCCTCCCGAGGTCGTCCGGTGCTGGGGTGCTCGTGGTGCCGACTGCCGGTGCCCGCGCTGGTCCCTCGTGGCGGCCGGGGCTCGCAACCTACCCGAGCGCGGTGGGCGCACCGGTCACCACGGTGGATCACGGCGCGGCGCGGGTGGGGGAGGCGCGCGGGACGAGGCCCGTGGAAGGAGCTTCGAGGAGGTGGCACGCTGGGGGGGTGGTCGCACCGCTGAGAGCCGAGATCGCCCGCGAGCAGGGCGACGAACTGGACGCCCTGGTCCCCGAGTGGCTGACCGTGCCCGACGCCGCCGAGGTCGCCGGGGTCGACCTGCGCACCGTGCGGCGCTGGCTGCAGGAGCGCGAGCTGGTCGCCGTGCGCCGCGGTGAGCGCTCCGTGGCCTCGATCCCCGCCGCGTTCGTCACCCCCGAGGGGCCGCTGAACCACCTGCGCGGAACGCTGTCGGTGCTGGCGGACTCGCGCTACTCCGACGTGGAGACGATCCGCTGGCTCTTCACGCCCGACGACACGCTGCCCGGCACGCCCATCGCCGCGCTGACGGCGAACCGCAAGACGGAGGTGCGCCGCCGGGCGCAGGCGCTGTCGTTCTGAAGGCCGCGTCCCCCGGAGGCCCGTGCCCTCAGGCGGCCCGCCAGCGCGCCTCGCGCCGGCGGGCCAGCCGGGCGCGGCCCAGGGCGGGCAGCGCCACGGCCAGCCGCCGCGGCAGCCCCACCCGCACGCGCCGGCCGAGGACGTCGTGGTCGGCGGCCTCCACGGCCCCGAGGATGCCGCCGTACAGCTCGTAGGCCGTGCGCAGGCAGTCGCGGCTGGTGGGGTGCACCATCGCGATGCCCGGCTCCGCGGCCGCGTACAGCTCCCGGGTGCGGGCGATCTCGAAGGCCAGCAGCTCGCGCACCGCGGGCGGGGTCGTGCCGGCGCGGCGCCCGGCGAGCAGGTCCTCGCGCGTGACGCCGAAGGCGTCCAGGTCCTCCTGGGGCAGGTACACCCGCCCGCGGTCCAGGTCCTCGCCGACGTCGCGGATGAAGTTGGACAGCTGGAACGCCTCGCCCAGGGCCCGGGCCGGCGCCTCCGCGCCCGGGGCGACCGGCTCCAGCACGGGCAGCATCTGCAGCCCGATGACGGCCGCGGAGCCGTGCACGTACCGGCGCAGGTCCTCGTAGGTGGCGTAACCGGTCTCGGTGATGTCCATGCGCATCGACGTCAGGAACGCCTCGACGTGCTCGCGGGGGATGTCCCAGCGGCGCATCGTGGCCGCCATCGCCCGCCCCACCGGGTCGGAGGGGCCGTCGGCGTCCAGGGACTTCAGGAAGGCGTCCGACCAGTCCACGAGCGCGTCGGGGTCGGGCTCGGTGAGGGAGTCGACGAACTCGTCGGCGTAGCGGGCGAAGCCGTACAGCGCCCACACGTACGGCCGCTTGGCCGGCGGCAGCAGCAGCGTGGCCAGGTAGTACGTCTTGCCGTGCTCGGCGTGCAGCGTCCGGCACAGCTCGAACGCCGCCCGCAGCTGCGGGTCGGCCAGCTGCGGGTCGGTGCGGGTGGCGGCGTCGAGGTCGCGGGTGCTCACGGCGCGGATCGTCCCAGGTCGCCGGCGGCGCGCTCGCGCGGGACGGCGCTCACCGCCACGCGCGCGAGCGGTAGGAGGGGTCCGGGCCGGTGACGCGCTCGGCCGCCAGGCGGCCGGAGACCAGCACCATCGGCACGCCGACGCCCGGCTGGGTGCCCGAACCGGTGAACACGACGTTCTCGCCCCACAGGTTGGCGGGGCGGAACGGCCCGGTCTGCCGGAACGCGTGCGAGGACGCGAACGGGGCGCCGGCCGCCATGCCCTGCCGCTCCCAGTCCGCCGGGGTGATGACGTCCTCGGCCTCCACCGCGTCGGCGAAGCCCGGGTAGCCGCGCTCGGCGAGGACCCCCATGACGTGCTCGCGGTAGCGCGGGGCGAGGCGGTCCCAGTCGATCGGGGAGGGCCCGGCCGCCAGCGACGGGGTCGGGAAGAGCACGTAGTAGACGTGCTTGCCCGCCGGCGCCAGGCCCGGGTCGGAGACGGTGGGGCGCGAGACCAGGATGGACGGGTCGCTCATCAGCCGGCCGTCGACCAGCTCCTCGAAGACCTGCTCCCAGGCCGCGCCGAAGTGGATCGAGTGGTGCACCGGGTCCGGGTAGTCGGCGCTGGAGCCGACGTGCATCAGGTAGCAGGACGGCGAGTACGTCAGGTGCCGCACCCGCCACGGGTCGGTGCCCAGCAGGTCGCGGTGCGCCACCGGCAGGTCCGGGTTCAGCACCACCACGTCGGCGCCGAAGCGGCGCCCGTCGGTCGTGATCACCCCGGTGGCGCGCCGGCCCGTGCGCTCCACCCGCGCCACCTCGGTGCCGTAGTGGAACTGCACGCCGTGCTTCTCCGCCGCCGCGGCCATCGCCGTGGGGACGGCGTGCATCCCGCCGACGGGGAAGAACACCCCCGCCACGGTGTCCATGTAGGCGATGACCGAGTACAGCGCCAGCGCGTCGTACGGCGACATGCCCGCGTACAGCGCCTGGAAGGAGAACATCCGCTGCGTGCGCGGGTCCTTGAGGTACCTGCCGACCTCGGGGGCCATCTTCTTGAACCCGCCCGCCGCCAGCAGCCGCACCAGGTTGGGCTTGAGCAGGTCCAGCGGGGTGTCGATGTTGGAGTCGATGAAGTCGCGGATCTCGTAGCGGTACAGGTCCGCGACGTGGGCGACGAAGCGGCGGTAGCCGTCGGCCTCCGCCGGCCCGCACAGCTCGGCGATCGCCTGCGCGGTGCGCTCCACCTCGGCGGAGACCTCCAGCCGCGAGCCGTCGGCGAAGGTGCCCCGGTACAGCGGGTCCACCGGGCGCAGGTCCAGCCAGTCCTCCACGCGCTCGCCGAGCGCGTCGAAGCAGTCGGCGATCAGGTCCGGCATCGTCAGCACCGACGGGCCGGTGTCGAAGCGGTACTGCCCGTCCGGCACGTCCTTCACCGACAGCCCCGCGCGCCCGCCGGGCACGTCCTCGCGCTCCAGGACCGTCACCTCGCGCCCGGCCGCGGCCAGCCGCATCGCCGCCGACAGTCCCGCCAGGCCGGCGCCCACGACGACGACGCGGTCGGTGCGCCCGCTCACGCGCCGGGTGCGGCCCGGCAGCCAGTCCAGCGCCCTCGACAGCCCCGCCGGCCCCGTCGACCCCGTCGACCCCGTCGACCCCGTCGACCCGGCCATCAGGACCTCCTGCTCGTGGCCGCGACGACCAGCTCGTGCAGCGCCTCGCGCGCCGGCTCCGCCAGCGGCGCGGCGTCCAGGGTGCTGCACGCCACGTCCACCTGCTCCTCGATGATCCGCTCCACCCCGTCCAGGGCGCCGGTGTCCACCAGCACCTGGCGCAGCGCCGCCACGCCGTCCGCGTCCAGCGCGGGGTCCCCCAGGCGCTCGGTGACCACCGCCGCCTGGGCGGGGGAGGCGGCCTGCACGGCCAGCGCCACCAGGACGGTGCGCTTGCCCTCGCGCAGGTCGTCCCCGGCGGGCTTGCCCGTCTCACCCGGGTCGCCGAACACGCCCAGGACGTCGTCGCGCAGCTGGAACGCCTCGCCCAGCGCCAGGCCGAAGCGGGACAGGTCCGCCAGCAGCGGCTCCGCCGCCCCCGCCAGCGTCGCGCCCAGCAGCAGCGGGTGCTCCACCGAGTACTTCGCGCTCTTGAACCGCACCACCCGCCGGGCCCGCTCCACCGCCCCCGCCGGGCCGAGCCGCGCCGAGGACGCCTGCTCCAGCATGTCCAGGTACTGCCCGCCCATCAGCTGGGTGCGCATCGTCTCGAACACGCGCCGGCCGCGGCGCAGTGCGTCGGTGGCCAGCGGCGCGCGCTGGTACAGCTCGTCGCTCCACGCCAGGCACAGGTCGCCGGCCAGCACCGCCCCGGCCAGCCCGAAGCGCTCGGCGCTGCCGGCCCACCCCGCGTCCGCGTGCAGCGCCGCGAACCAGCGGTGCGCGGCCGGCTTGCCGCGGCGCGTGTCGGAGTCGTCCATCACGTCGTCGTGCAGCAGCGCCGCCGCCTGGAACAGCTCGAGCGCCGCGGCGGCGGTGACGACGCCCACCTCCGGCTCGCCCGGCGCACCGCCGTCGACGCCGCGGAAACCCCAGTAGCAGAACGCCGGGCGCAGCCGCTTGCCACCGGCCAGCAGCGTCGAGACCGCCTCCAGCAGCGGTTCGCAGTCGTCGCCCAGCTCACCGAGCACGCGGCGCTGGTCGTCGAGGAAACCGGTCAGGACCTGCTCGACCCGCTCGCGCACACCCAGCGCGGCGGCGCGGCGGGCGGGGTCGGGAACCGTCGAGGACGCGGTGGGGGGCGGCGGCACAGGGGCACTCTAGGCAGGGGGGTAGCGCGCGGCGACCGGGCGCGCGCGGGCGGACCCGGCGGTGAGCAGGCCTACCGTGAACCCCGTGCCCACCCAGCGCGACCCTCAAACGCGCGCTCCCGGCGTGCCCGGTCGCGAGGAGTACCTGCACCGGTGGTCGCAGCTGCACGGCGGCGCCGCCGCCACCGGCCTGGTGCGCGTCTGGCTGAGCGGCGCGCACGCCCTGGCCCGTCCCCTCGCCCGGGCGGGGACGCCCCCGGCGCTCGTGACCGCGGCCGGCACGGTGCTGGCCGCCGCGGCCGCCGCGCTGGCGCTGGCCACCGGGCCCGGCGGGGCACCCGCGGTGGCCGTCGCCGTCCTCGTGGCCGCCGGCGGGGTGCTCGACAACCTCGACGGCGCGGTGGCGGTGCTGCGGCAGCGCACCAGCGACCGCGGCGCCCTCCTGGACGCCTGCTGCGACAGGGTGGGCGACGCCGCCTGCGCCCTGGTGCTCCTCGGCTGCGGCGCCCCCGCCTGGCTGGCGGCGCTCGCCGGCGGCCTGGCGCAGCTGCAGGAGTACGTGCGCGCCCGCGCCCAGGGCCTGGGCGTGGACGACGTGGGCGTGGTCAGCGTCGCCGAGCGCCCCGTGCGCCTCGCCGTGGCGGCCGGGTGCGCCGCGGCCACCGCGATCGCCCCCGGGCAGGCGCCGTGGGCCCTGCTGGGCGCCGCCGCGTGGGCGGTGCTGGGCGCGGTCGGGCTCGTGCAGGTCGCGGTGGCGCTGGGCCGCCGGCTCTGACGCGCGGGCCGGGCCCGCCGCGTTCAGGCCGGGCCCGCCGCGTTCAGGCCGGGCCCGCCGCGTTCAGGCCGGGCCGACGAGGTCGGTCACGATGCGCGCCGACAACCCCACCAGCGGCAGCCCGCCCCCGGGGTGCGCGCTGCCCCCCACGAGGAACAGCCCCGGCACCGGCGAGCGGTTCGCCGGGCGCAGGAAGGCCGAGCGGGCGCCGTCGCTGGACGTGCCGTAGATGGCGCCGCCGTCGCTGCCGGTGGCGCGCGCCAGGTCCGCGGGGGTGCGCACCTCGCACCAGCGCAACCGCCCGCGCACGTCCAGGCCGCGGCGGGCCATCGTCGTCAGCACCTGCTCGGCGTACCGCTGCACCAGTTGCCCGTCCGTCCAGTCCGTGCCGCCCGGCGCGGGCGCACCGGGGTCGTGCACGGGGGCGTTGACCAGCACGAACCACGCCTCGGTGCCGTCCGAGGGGCGCAGCGCCGGGTCGTCGGGGGCGCTGACGTAGACGGTCGGGTCGGCCACCGGGCGCCCCGCCGCCAGGTCGGCGAACTCGGCGTCGTAGTCGTCGGGGAACAGCACGGTGTGGTGGCGCAGGCCCGGGGTGCGCCCCTCCAGCGCCAGCAGCAGCACGAACCCCGAGGAGGAGCGCCGCCGCGGGTCCGGCCGCAACCGCGGGCGCGGCAGCAGGTCGCGGTACAGGTGCGCGGCGTCCACCGCGGAGACCACCACGTCGGCGCGCAGTTCCTCGCCCCCCGCGAGCCGGACCCCCGCGACCCGGCCGCCGGCCTCCAGCACCCGCTCCACCGCGGCGCCCGTGCGCACCCGCACCCCGCGCTCGCGGGCCCGGTCGGCCACCGCCAGCGCCAGGCGGTGCAGCCCGCCGCGCACGTACCAGGCGCCGAACGCCTGCTCCACGAACGGCACGGTCGCCAGCGCGGCCGGAGCCTTCGCCGGGTGCGAGCCGGAGTAGGTGGCGTAGCGGTCCAGCAGCACCCGCAGCCGCGCATCGTGCAGGTAGCGCCGCCCCAGCGAGCGCAGCGACGCCCACGGCGCCACCGTGCGCACGTCCGAGGTGCTGCGCGCCAGGCGCAGCAGCGTGCGCGGCCCCTCCAGCGGCGACTCCAGGAACGGCTCGCGCGCCACGTCCCAGACCGCGGCCGCCCGGCGCAGGAAGCGCGTCCACTGCTCGCCGGTGCCCGCGCCCAGCGCTTCGTCCAGGGCCGCGGCCACCCGCGGCAGCCCGCCGCCGGGCAGGTCCAGCTCGGTGCCGTCCGCGAAGCGGTAGTGCGCCACCGGGTCCAGCGGCACCACGTCCAGCACCGACTCGATCGGCGCGCCCGTCTTGAGGAAGAGGTCGCGCTGCACGGCCGGCAGCGTCAGCAGCGAGGGACCGGTGTCGAAGGAGAAGCCGTCGCGGCTGAACCAGCCGAGCTTGCCGCCCACCTCGTCCGCGCGCTCGCACAGCACGACCTCGTGCCCCAGCGCGGCCAGCCGCGCCGCGGCCGACAGGCCGCCCAGCCCCGCGCCGACCACCACGACGCGGCTCACGGCAGCGCCCGCCCCTTCCAGGTCAGCCCACCGCGCCGGTGCCGGCGCCGGGAGTCGGCCAGCAGGCCGATCAGCAGCGCCACCGAGGCGGGGTGCCCCAGCGCGTCCGGCAGCGACCGGCCGCCGGTGCGCTCGGCCGCGGCGTAGCGGCCCACCACGGCGGCGGCGTACCCCACCGCCCCCGCGCGCGAACCGCCCAGCGCCGCCAGCGGCGGCAGCACGTAGACCACGGCCAGCCCGGCGGCCACCGCGGCGGCGGCCGGGAGGGACCCGAACGCCGACCACAGCGACTTCGCGTACCCCTCGCGCAGCGCCGGCCAGCTCTCGTACATGCGGCACGTGGCCAGCTCGGTGCCGTCGGCGACCCCGCCGCGGCCCCCGGCGGCCTTGACCGCCCGCAGCAGCTCCACGTCGTCCAGCACCGCGGCGCGCACCGCGCCGTGCCCGCCGGCGCGCCGGTACGCGGCCGCGTCCACGAGCAGGAACTGCCCGTTCGCCGCCGACAGCGACGGGCGCGGGGAGACCTCCGCGGCCCGCAGCGGCAGCGTCGTCAGCCACGACCACTGCAGCAGCGGCTGCACCAGCCGCTCGCTCCAGGTGTGCGCCAGCTGGCGCGGGTACGGGCACACCAGGTCCAGCCCGGTGCCGCGCAGCAGGTCCACCCCCGCGGCCAGGGCGTGCGGGGCCAGCACCACGTCGGCGTCGACGAACACCAGCACCTCACCGGTGGCCGCGGCCGCCAGCGACGCGCACGCGTGCGGCTTGCCCAGCCAGCCCGGCGGCGGGCCGTCGCCCCGCAGCAGCCGCACCCGCGGGTCCGCCGCCGCCGCGGCCGCCACCACCTCGGCCGTGCGGTCGGTGGAGGCGTCGTCGAGGACGAGGACCTCCAGGTCGGCCACGCCCACCTGGTCCAGCAGCGCCGCCAGGCAGGTGCCGACCCGCGCCTCCTCGTCGCGCACCGGCAGCAGCACGCTGACCCGGCCCGCGACGGGCGGCGGGTCCAGCGAGGGGGTGCGCAGCGCCCGTGCGTTGAGCAGGGAGTGGGCGGTCAGGGCGGTGGCCGCGGCCGACCCCGCCCACGTCAGCGCGCGCAGCGCCGCGCGCACCCGGCTCACGCCGGCCGCCGCAGCGAGCGCAGGTAGGGGCCCACCGTCAGGCCCATCGCCGCCCCGCCCCAGACCGCGGCCGCGGGACGGCGGAAGAAGACCGCGTTGCCCAGGGCCGAGCCCAGCCAGGTCCAGCCCAGCAGCCAGCCGGGCACCGCCTGCGGCACCGGCGTCCCGCGCTCCTCGGGCACCAGGGCGTGCAGGGCCGCGCAGATGCCCGCGGCGGTCAGCGACCAGCCGGCGTAGTTGCTCAGCGGGATGCCGGGCAGGCCGGGCAGGTGCGGGTGCGGCACCTCGAAGCTCCAGTGCCCGGCGGCCGTCATCTGCGGGTCCAGGAACAGGTCCCAGCTCGCCAGCGTCCACGCGGCCGCGCCGACGGCCACCGCGTGGCGGCCCCGGCCGCGGGGGGCTAGCCGGCGACCCAGCTGCACCGCCGGCCAGGCCACCATCGTCCACGCCAGCGGCACCACCACGGGGACGTCCAGCACCTGCGGGCCCAGCGTCCCGGCGTAGCGGTAGCGCCCGAATGGCCGGCCGGTGCGGGTGCCCACCGCCTCCGCCACCAGGCCCAGCCCGCCCGCCACCGCCAGGGCCGTCGCACCGCCGCGCACGCCCGCGCGGCGGGTGGCGTCGGTGACCGCGGCGGCGCAGAAGAGGCCCACCGAGCCGATGGTGGTGCGCCGCAGGGCCTCCCCGCGCAGCAGCGGGTGGGCCACCTGCGTCAGGACCGCGGCGCCGGTGAGGGCCCCGGCGAGGGCCGGGCCGAGTCTGCTGGGCACCGCGCCACTCTAGGGACGGGTGCGGACACCGCCCCCTCGGGGGAGCCGCCCGCCGCGCCCTCAGGGCGCCCGGCCGGCCAGCGTCCCGGTGACCGAGCGCACCGCGAACCGGGCGAACAGCTCCTCGGCGTACCAGCCCTCCGCGGGGGTGCGGTCCATCACGTCCACGTGCGCGGGGCGGCGGTGCGCGAACCCCCGCAGCGCCGCCGTGGACTCCCACAGCGAGAAGGTCCCCTGGTACCCCAGCGGGGCCTCGCCGACGCCCAGCGCGCAGCGCAGCCCCGCGACCCGGTGCAGCTCCGCCGACACCGGCGGCACCGCCCGCCAGAACGAGGCCGCCCGCAGCGGCCGCAGCCGCGCCCGGGTGATCGACGCCACCGGACCCTCGTGCGAGCGTGCCGCGCGCGGGTCCTCGCCCCCGAACGGCTCCCGCCCTCCCCAGCGGCCCCGGCTGGTCAGGGGCGTCATCTCCACCCGCAGGCGCTCGCGCGCCAGGCGCCGCCACGCCCGCACCGTCGTCGAGGACTCGAAGGCGAGCGCGTCCCGCTCGGAGGCCCACGCCACGAGCACCGCCCACCGCAGCGGGTCGGCGTCGCGCACGGTGAAGGTGCGCCCGTCGCCGGTGCCGAGCAGCTTGGCGAAGCGCGCGCCGGGCGCGCGGGCCAGCAGGGGGCGGTCCAGGGCCATCCGGGCCAGCGCACCGGGGACGGCGCGCGGGGCCACGCCCCACACGTCCAGGGTCACCAGGGCCGGGCGGTCCGCGGCGCGGGGGGTGGGCACCCGCGCGACGCTACGCGGGCCCGGCACCGCCCCCCGAGGCGGTCCGGTCGGCGCCCCCCTCGCGGGTGCGCTCAGCGCCCCGCTCAGCGCCCCGCTCAGCGCCCCGCCCGGCGGTGCGCACGTGCTCGCGCACCAGCTCCGCGACGTCGGCCGGGCGGTCCCACGCCGGCACGTGCCCGCAGCGGTCCCACTCCAGCCAGCGCGCGTGCGGCGGTGCGCTCGCGCGCAGCAGGTGCGAGGGCGGCAGCACCCGGTCGCGCCGCCCGGCCACGACCACGACCGGCACCCGCACGTCGGCCCCGCGCGTGAACGCGCCCGCGGCCAGGCCCGCGTCCGCCGCCGCGTACCCGGCGGCCGAGGCGACGGACAGCACCGCCTCCCGGGCCAGGGCGGCCGGAAGCTCGCGCGGTGCCGCGCTCGTGGCCGCGAACGCCAGGGTGCGCCCCCACCGGGTGGGCAGCGGGTCGAACGGCAGGTGCGGCGCGGCGTTCGCGTACCAGCGCGCGAAGCGCTGACCGGTGGGCAGCAGCGGCGGACGGCGGCGGGGGGAGGCCCACAGGCCCGCCGGCGCCAGGGCCACCACGCCGGCCACGGCCGGGCCCGGCGGCACCGGCCCCGGCAGGTCGTCGGGGTCGCGCGCACCGTCGGCGGCCGCGGCCTCCAGGCACACCCAGCCGCCCAGGGAGTGCCCCACCAGGTGCACCGCCGAGCCCTCCGCCGCGCGCAGCCGCACGGCCGCGCGGCGCAACCGCCGGCCCAGCTCGGCGGCGCGCATGGCCCCGGGTCCCTCGGCCGGGCCGGGGGGCGGGCTGTCCCCGTGGCCGGGCAGGTCGACGAGCAGCAGGCGGTGGTCGTGCGCCAGGGCGGGCGCCACCAGCGACCAGGTGCTCGCCGCGCCGCCGAGCCCGTGCACCAGCAGCACGCGGGGCGCGTCGGGGCCGGCGCTGCCCACCTCCCGGACGGCCAGGCCCTCCAGGAGGGCGCTCACCCGATCTCGACCGGGTGGGCGGCCGCCAGCCTCAGCAGCTCGTCGTAGCGGGTGCGGAACAGCGCGCGCGGGTGGCCGGCGGGCACCCACAGCACGGGGTGCACGGCCAGGGTCACGTCGACGTAGGTGGGCAACGGCTCGGCGAGCCCCACGGGTGAGGTGCACCCCGGCAGCGACCCGGTGCGCCGCACGGTCTCCACCTCGCCGACGGGGTGCAGTCGGGGCACGCCCAGGACCGCGGCGAGCACGGGGGGGAAGAGGTCGTGGGCGCCGGAGGCCAGCACCAGGACGAGCCGGTCGCCGGGGGCCCGCAGCAGGCTGCTGCGCGCGACGGCCGCCGGCGCCACGCCCAGGTGCCGGGCCACCTCGGCGCTCGTGCGCGCTCCCGCCGGCAGCCGCACCACCTGCCCGGTGGCGTCCAGGCCCGCCAGGGCGTGGGCGGTGGCCGCCACGGCCGGGTGCCCGTCGACGGGGTGCGCGTGCGGAGCGGGGCCCTCGGGGGGCGTGGGGGGGACGGGCGTGGAGGAGGTGGGCGCGGCGAGCAGACCGCCCGCGGCGGGGGCGCGACCGGCGGTCGTCCACCTCATGCACCCTCACGGTAGGGCCGTCGCGCCCCGGCGTCGCGCTGAGCCGGCGCGCCGGGGGAGCAGCAGGTCCCACCCGCCCGGCGGGCCTGTGGGCGACGGCTGTTCCGTTGACGCCGACGGTGGCCCGTGGTGTAGCTTCGAAGAGCGTTCGAACTCGTGTTCGAACGCCGTGGCCGCTCGGCGGCGCGGTCCGCGGGGAGGGGAAGCCCCGCGGACCGCGCCCCGGGTGCGCCGCGACGAGCCGCTTCCCCCGGCTCGCCCGCCGCGGCAGCCCCGCGGCGCCGGCTGGAGCAGGAGGGGGAAGAACGGTGCGACGGTTCTCGGACGAGGTGCACGTGCGGTGCGGGGCCCGCGGGGGTCCTCCCGGCGCCCCGGAGCAGGC
This sequence comes from Kineococcus arenarius subsp. arenarius, assembly GCF_050871845.1. Taxonomy (NCBI): domain Bacteria; kingdom Bacillati; phylum Actinomycetota; class Actinomycetes; order Kineosporiales; family Kineosporiaceae; genus Kineococcus; species Kineococcus arenarius. Next base: position 68,419 of record NZ_JBJLSE010000006.1, on the reverse strand, counting down.
CCCGGTGCAGTTCGTCTGGCGCGGCAGGCTCTACCTGGTGCACGCCGTGCTGGGGCGCTGGCGCGAGCGCAGCGCGTGGTGGGAGCAGCCCGCGGTGGCGGCCCTGCACGGCGAGGACCCCGGCGAGCGGGGGCCGGTGCGCCCACGCCCCCTCCTGGCCCTGGGCGACCTGGAGCGCGAGGTGTTCCGCGTGGAGGCCGCCGTGGGCCGGGCACCGGTGGGCGTCTACGACCTGGCGCACCCCGTGCCGGCGGGCACCGCGGCCCGCGGGGGAGCGGTCGTGTCGGAGGCGGCTGGTACTCAGGACGGTGACGGCGCGTGGCGGCTGCTGCGCGTCAGCGACTGACGTCCGGACACCACCGGAGAGGTGAACCGCGATGACCACCCCGAGGGCTTCTTCCCCCGGCGCCGCCCCCGAGGGTACCGCCGACCGCCCCCGCCCCCTGACCACCGCCGCGCTGGACCTGCTCGAACGGTGCGAGACCGAACTGCGCGCAGCGGCCGGCACGAGCGACCCTGCCCAGCGCTACGTCCACGCCCACCTGTCCGCCCTGCGCGCCGGTGCCGCGCTCGTCGCCGTGCACGGCCGGCCCACCGCCCCGCGGCGCAGCCAGCCGCGCAGCGTGTGGGAGATGCTGCCGCGCCTGGACCCCGACCTCGAGCAGTGGGCGCGGCGCTTCGCCGCCACCGCACCCCTGCGGGCCCGCGTGGAGGCCGGGCGCACCGGCGTCGTCGACGCCGCGGCGGCCGACTCCCTCCTGAGCGACGCGGTGGACTTCCACCGCGTCGTCGAGGCCCACCTCGGGCTCAGCCGGCTGCACCCGCTGGCCAGCTGAACCGCCCCGCTCCACCCGCCCGACCCGTCCCACCGCTGCTCCGTCCTTCCCCGCGGGCGCACCACCCGCCGGAAGGACCCCCGCGTGCCCAGCACCGCCCCCTTCACCCACCTGCACGTCGCCTCGGGCTTCTCCCTGCGCCACGGCGTGTCGTCCCCGGCCGAGCTGGTGGCCCGCGCCGCGGACCTCGGGATGAGCTCCCTGGCCCTCACCGACCGCGACGGCCTGTACGGCGCCGTGAAGTTCGTGCGGGCCTGCACCGCGGCCGGGGTGGCACCCGTGCTCGGCGTCGACCTCGCCACCGCACCCACCGGGCTGGCCACCGGCCTGCCCCCGTGGGCCGACCCCTCCACCGGCTCCCCCGGTGGGCCCGCCCGGGGCCCGGACCGCCCCCGCCGCGCCCCGGTGCGCGGGGGCGCCGCCGTGGACCCCCGCCTGCCGCGCGCCACCGTGCTCGCCCTGGGGGTGGGCGGCGGGCTGGGCCGCGCCGCCGGCGCCGGGGACGGGTGGGCGGCCCTGTGCGCTCTGGTCAGCGCCGCCCACCTCGCGGGGCCGCGGGGCCGGCCGGTCGCCGGCGTGGAGCTGGTCTCCCGGCACGCCGCCGCACCCGCGCAGGGCGCGGCGCTCGCGGTGCTCCTCGGCCCGTCCTCCGAGGTCGGCCGGGCGGTGCTGGCCCGCCGCGACGACCTGGCGCGGGCGGTGCTGCGCCGCTGGCGGGCGGCGCTGCCGGAGGGGTGCCTGCACGTGGAGGTGCTCTACCACGACGGTCCGCCGGGGACCCCCGGCAGCCTGGAGCACGCCGCGCGGCTGCTGGCGCTGGCGCACGCCGAGCGGCTGCCCGCCGTGCTCACCGCGGCCGTGCGCCACGCCACCCCGCAGGGAGCGGTCACGGCCGACCTGCTCGACGCCGTGCGCCGGCTCGTGCCGCTGGGCACCCGGCACCTCGACCGCGTCAGCACCCGGGGCCACCTCGTGGACGGCGACGGCATGGCCCGCACCGCCGAGCGGGTGGCGCGCGCGGCGGGCGGCGGCGACCGGCTCGCCCGGGAGCTGCTGTCCGCCACCGCGGCGCTGGCCGAGCGTGCCCGCCTGGACCCGGCGGCCGACCTGGGCGCCGGTGCGCACCACCTGCCCGACCTCGCCGCGCTGCGGCTGCCGGCGGGCACCGACCCCGACGCCGTGCTGCGGGCGCGCTGCGCGGCGGGCGTGAGCCGCTGCTACCCCGGTGCCGGCGAGCGGCACCTGGCCGCGGTGCACCACCGCCTGGACGCGGAGCTGAGCACCGTCGCGCAGGTGGGCTTCGCGAGCTACTTCCTCACCGTCGCCGACGTGTGCGACCTCACCCGGTCCCTGGGCGTGCGCGTGGCCGCCCGCGGTTCCGGCGCCGGCAGCCTCGTCAACCACCTGCTGGGGATCTCCGGCGTCGACCCCCTGGCGCACGGGCTGCTGGTGGAGCGCTTCCTCAACGCCCGCCGCGGGCAGCTGCCCGACATCGACCTGGACGTGGAGGCCGCCCGCCGGGAGGAGGTGTGCGCCGCGGTGCTGGAGCGATTCGGCGGCGAGCGCGTCACCTGCCTGTCCAGCGTGGGCACCTACCGGGTGCGCCACGCCGTGCGGGCCGTGGGCGCGGCGCTGGGCCTGCCGCCCGCCGAGGTCGACGCCGTGGCCACCGCCTTCCCGCACGTGCGGGCCGGCGAGGCCCGCGCCGCCGCCGCCGAGCTGCCCGAGCTGCGACGCGGCGGCCTGGGCGCCGAGCACCTGGACGTCCTCTTCGACCTCGTCGAGCGCCTGGACGGCCTGCCCCGGCAGGTGTCGCTGCACCCCTGCGGCATCGTCCTGTCCGGGCCCGGCCTGCTGCGGCGCACCCCCGTGGAGACCAGTTCCCGGGGGTTCCCGATGAGCCAGTTCGACAAGGACGACGTGGAGGACCTGGGGCTGCTCAAGCTCGACGTGCTGGGGATCCGCCTGCAGTCGGCGATGGCCCACGCGGTGCGGGAGGTGGCGCGCGTGGAGGGCGAGGTGCTCGACCTCGACGACCGCGCGCAGGTCCCGCTCGACGACCCGGCGACGTTCCGCCTGGTGCGCTCCACCCGGACCCTGGGCTGCTTCCAGATCGAGTCGCCCGGTCAGCGCGAGCTCATCGGCAGGTTCGGGCCGGAGACCTTCGCCGACCTGGTGGTCGACATCTCCCTGTTCCGCCCCGGGCCGGTGCAGTCGGACATGGTCACCCCGTTCCTGCGCGCCCGGCAGGGGTGGTCGCCCGCGGACGTCCTCGACGAGCGGCTGCGCCCGGTCCTGGAGCAGACGCACGGCGTCGTCGTCTTCCACGAGCAGGTGATCGAGATCCTCAGCGCCACCACGGGCGACGACCGCGCCCTAGCGGACGAGCACCGCCGCCGGCTGGGCACCTGCGAGGGCCAGGAGGAGCTCGAGCCGCGCTTCCGGCGCCGCGCGCTGCAGCGCGGCTACGCCCCGGAGGTGGTCGAGCAGATCTGGCGGGTGCTGCGGGCGTTCGCCTCCTTCGGGTTCTGCAAGGCCCACGCGGCCGCCTTCGCGCTGCCGACCTACCAGTCGGCGTGGCTGAAGACCCACCACCCCGCGGCGTTCCTCGCCGGGGTCCTCACCCACGACCCCGGCATGTACCCCAAGCGGCTCCTGCTGGCCGACGCGCGCACCCTGGGGGTGCAGGTCCTGGGCGTGGACGTCGACGCCTCGGGGGACACCTACCGCGTCGAGCGGGTCGAGCCCGTCCCCGGGGCGGGACCGGCCCGTGACCCCGGCGGGCTGGGGGCGGGGGTGGCCGACGGCACCGGGTACGGCGTGCGGCTGCCGCTGACCGAGGTGCGCGGCGCCTCCGCCGACGAGGTCGCCCGCATCGTCGCCGGGCAGCCCTACCGCTCCCTGTCGGACCTGTGGCAGCGGGCCCGCCCCTCGCGGCCGGTCGCCGAGCACCTCGTGCTCGCCGGTGCCCTGGACCGGCTGCACGGCACCGGCGGTGCCGGCGGTGCCGGCGGTGCCGGCCGGCGGAACCGCACCACGCGCCGGGACCTGCTGCTGCAGGTCGCCGAGCTGGAGCGCGCCGGGCGCCGCCGCAGCGGCGCGGCGGTCGCGGGGCAGCTGGCCCTGGACCTGGGCGACGGCCCCGAGGACCTGCCCGCCACCGGCCTGCCGGAGGTGGGCGGGGCCGAGCGCGTGCGCGACGAGCTGGAGGTCCTGGGGCTGGACGTCAGCGCCCACGTCCTGGCCTCGTACCTGCCGCTCCTGCGGGCCCTGGGCGTCACCCCGGCGCGCGACCTGCTGCGCCGGCGCAGCGGTTCGCAGCTGCTCGTGGCGGGGGCGAAGGTGGCCACCCAGACCCCGCCGGTGCGCTCGGGGCGGCGGGTGGTGTTCCTGACCCTCGACGACCCCACGGGCCCGGCCGACGCCGCGTTCTTCGAGGACGCGCTGGAGCCGTGGGCCGTGACGGTCTTCTCGTCCTGGTTGCTGCTGGTGCGCGGGGTGCTGCGGCGCACGGGCCCGCGGGGGGTGTCGCTGCGCGCCACCGGGGCGTGGGAGCTGACCGGCCTGTGGCGGGAGTGGCGCGCGGGCGGCGGGGTGCTGCCCCCCGCGCTGCCGCCCGCGCCGGCGGGCGGCGCGGCCCCGCCGCCGCGTGCGGGGCGCGTCCTGGTGCACCCCAGCGGGTTCCGGCACTCCCCGTACGCCGACCTGCGCCCGCCCGGTCACGACGTGCGCGACACCCGCGCCGCCGCCCGCGCGGGCGGTGCCCGCGGGCCCCGGCACGCCGGCCCGGGGGGCCCGGGGTGCTGAGCGGCGCCGCGCCGCGGGTGGCGCCGCGGCCGGCGGCTCCCCGGTGTCTAGGGTGGGGCCCGTCCGCGAGCGCTGGGAGGAACGCGTGGCGAAGGAACGGGGCCGTCCCCGCACGTCGACCGTCCTCTGGGACGGGGTGCAGCGCCTGCTCGCCGAGGCCGGCGACGACGCCGGCGCCGCGCGCTCGGTGGTCGACCTCGGCGGCGGCACCGGCGGCCTGGCCGTGCGGGTCGCCGCGCTGGGCCACCGGGTGGTGGTCGTGGACCCCTCCCCGGACGCCCTGGCGGCGCTGGAGCGGCGCACCGCCGAGGCCGGCCTGTCCGACAGGGTCCGCTCCGTGCAGGGCGACGCGGCCGAGCTGTCGAGCCTGCTGCCGGCGGGCAGCGCCGACGTCCTGCTGTGCCACGGGGTGCTGGAGGTCGTGGACGACCCCGCCGCCGCGCTGCGGGCGGCGCACGCGACCCTGCGCCCGGGTGGGCGCCTCAGCCTGCTGGTGGCGCAGTGGCCGGCCACGGTCCTGGCGCGGGTGCTCGCGGGGCAGTTGCCGCAGGCCCTGCACGCCCTGTCCGACGCCGGGCACCGCTGGGGCGGCACCGACCCGCTGCGCCGGCGCTTCGACCGGGCGTCGGCGACGGAGCTGGCCGAGGCGGCCGGCTTCACCGTCACCGAGGTGGAGGGCACCCGCACGTTCAGCGAGATGGTGCCGGCCACCTGCGCGGAGGCCGAGGACGGCGCCGCGCTGCTGCGGGAGCTGGAGGCGCGAGCGGCGCGCTCGCCGGAGCTGCTGGCGCTGGCCGGGCACCTGCACCTGCACGCCCGCCGCTGAGACCGCCGCCCGGCGCACCGCCGGGCGGGGCCGGTGAGCCCGGCGCCGGTCCCGTCCCCGGACGAGGCCGGGTGCGCGGTGCTGCACGTCGCGGTGGACGACTTCCGCGTGAGCGTGCAGCTGCGGCGGCGCCCGGAGCTGGCCGGCACCCCCGTCGTCGTCGCCGGCGGGCGCGGCGTGGTGGTGTGCGCCACCCCGCAGGCGCGCCGGCACGGCCTGCACCCGGGGGTGCCGCTGAGCAGGGCGCGGCGGCTGTGCCCGGACCTCACCGTGCTCGCCGCCGACGAGGCCGAGCACGCCCGCGCGTGGGCGGGCGTCCTGGAGGTCCTGCGCTCCCTGACCCCCGTGGTCGAGCCGCTCGGCCCGGGGGCGGCCTTCCTCGACGTCTCCGGGGCGGTGCGCCGCCTGGGCGGCCCGGTGCGCACCGGGCGCCTGGTGCGCGACGCGGTGGCCGACGAGCAGGGCTTGACCTGCTCGGTGGGGGCCGGCGCGACCAAGCTCGTCGCCGCGCTGGCGTGCGCCGCGGCCGCCCCCGACGGGTTCGTCCTGGTCGGGCCCGCCCGGACGGTGGCGTTCCTGCACGCCCTGCCGGTCGGGGCGCTGCCGGGGGTGGGCCCCGGCACCGCCCGGGTGCTGGAGCGGCTGGGCCTGCGCACGGTGGCCGACCTCGCGCACGCACCGGCGACCACGCTGGCCCGGGCGCTGGGGGACGGTCCGGGCCGGCGCCTGCACGCCCTGGCCTGGGGGCGCGACGAGCGGGTGGTGGTGCCGGCCGCGGTGCGCGCCACCGGCTCGGAGCGGACCTTCACCCGTGACGTCGACGACCCCCGCGTCGTGCACCGGGAGCTGCTGCGGGTGGCCGCGCGGGCGGCGGCACGGGCGCGGGCCGCCGGGGTGGCGGGCCGCACCGTGGTGCTGAGGGTCCGCTTCGCGGACTCCACCGCGCTCACCCGTTCCCGCACGCTGCCCGAGCGCACGGACGTCACCCGGCTCGTGCACGCCACGGCCCGCGACCTCCTCGACGGGCTGGGCCTGCAGCGGGCCCGGCTGCGGGGGGTCGGGGTGCGCCTGGAGGGCCTGGCGCCCGCCGCGGGGCAGCCGCACCAGCTGCGGCTGGGGGAGCGGGGGCGCGGCTGGCGGGAGGCCGACGGCGCGGTGGACCGGGCCGGCGCCCGCTTCGGTGCCGGCAGTGTGAGACCGGCCACGTTGCTGGAGCCCGCGCGGGGCGACTCGCCGTGGCGTGGAACTCCGCTCGGGGCCCCGAGCGTTGGAGCGCTGCAGGAGTGGGAGCCCCCGGGCGCGCTACCCGGCGGCTCTGAGTGGTGGACCATGTGCTAGCCCGAGTTTCGCCAACCGTCCGCGGGACTTATCCTCAACAGACAACGTGCGCACGCCAGGAGGTACAGGTGCCGCTCTCGGAACATGAGCAGCGTCTGCTCGAGCAGATGGAACGTGCGCTGTCCGCGGACGATCCCAAGTTCGCCAACGCCATGCGGGGTTCCCGCCACGGTCGCGCCGCTCGCCGGCGCCTCGTCATCGGCGTCGCAGCCGTCGTGGCCGGACTCGTGCTCCTCGTCGCCGGGGTCAGCACGAGCCAGATCTGGCTGGGGGCGGGCGGTTTCATCGTCATGCTCGCCGGCGCGATCTGGGCGTTCTCGCCGGCGCGGGGAACGGGGGGCCCCGTCGACGGGCAGCCCGGTGCCGCCCCGCCGCGACCGGCCCGGCCCGGCCGGGCCCGGCGCAGCGGGTCCTTCATGAACCGGATGGAACAGCGCTGGGACCGCCGTCGCGGCCAGTGGTGACCGCCCGGCTCCGCGAGGTCCGGGGCCTGCGCTGACGGATCCCGTCGTCCTGCGCTGACGGGCCCCGCTCAGCGGGCACCCCGCCCCACCCGGTGGTGATGAGGGGCCCGCACGCCGTCGTGGCGTGCGGGCCCCTCGCCGTGCGAGGCTCCGCTCCCGTGCCGCCGGTGGGTCAGTCGCGCTCCCACCAGGCCAGGACCGCGCGCACCCCGGCCCCGGGGAACCACCGGGCTCGCCAGCGCACCAGCAGTGGCCGGCGTGCTGCCAGCGCCTCCACCACCTCGTCCACCTGGGCGCGCACCACCCGCCGCCCCCGCGTGCCGGCCGCGGCCGGGCGCTGCAGGAGCGCGGTGCTCCCCGGTCGCACCGCGTCGCCACCGGCAGCGCCGTCCGGGGCTCCTGCCGGGGCTGCCGCGCGGTGCCCGAAGCGCGCTCCCTCCACCGCGCGCCGCAGCGCGGTGAGCTGTTCGCGGGCGCCCGCGGGCAGTTCGGCGGCCGTCTCGACCAGCGCCGCGCACGAGCGCGGCGTCGCGGAGGGGGGCCAGTGCACGCCGAGGTCGCCGACCCGGTCCTCCAGGTCCGCCCACGCGGCCTCCGCCGAGGAGGGGCCGTCGTGCGCGCCGGTCCAGCGGCGCCGGGTCAGCAGCGTCGCCGAGGTCCACGGCGCCAGCAGAGCCAGCAGCGCCAGCAGAGCGCCGACGATCCACCCCCACGGCAGCGCGGCGACGCGCTGCCAGCCCGTCAGCGGACCGGTCGCCGCCTGCGCGGCGGCACCTGCGGTGGCCGTGCTGGTGGTCGCGCTCGGCGCGGCCGCAGCGGGGGCGGACGCGGACGGCACCGCGGCGCCGGTCGCCGGTGCGGCGGCCTGGACGCTGGGCACCGAGTAGGCGGGGGACTGCCCCGTGCGGGTGGCGGGGGTGGGTTCGAACCGCACCCAGCCCACCCCCTCGAAGTACAGCTCCGGCCAGGCGTGGGCGTCCTGGGCGCTGATCCGCCAGCTCCCGGTCGTGGACTCCTCCCCGGGCAGGAAGCCGATCGCCACGCGCGCGGGGATGTCCAGCGAGCGGGCCATGACCGCCATCGCGGAGGCGAACTGCACGCAGAAACCCGACTTGTCGCGCAGGAAGGCCGCCACGGCGTCGGAGCCGCCGTCGTTGGGCGCGGTGGTCGAGTAGGTGAAGCCACCGGTGGAGCGGAAGTAGCGCTGCAGCGCCGCGGCCCGCTCGTAGTCGTCGGACGACTCGGCCGTGACCTCCAGCGCCGCGTCCCGCACCGTCTGCGGCAGCGAGTCGGGAAGAGCGGTGTAGCGCTCGCGGACGTCCTCCGGGGCCTGGCCCGCGCCGCGCAGCTGGTTCTCGGTGGGGTCGACCTCCAGGTGCTGCACGACGTAGTCGCGCCCGCGCGTGGTCTCCCCGTCCCCGACGACGTTGAGGGTGCCCTCCTCGTAGAGCCACTCCCCGGCGATCTCCACCCGCACCGCGGGGTAGGGCAGCGGCAGGTACGTCTGGTCCAGCCCGCGCACGGAGATGGACGTGCGGTGCTCGACCGCCTGCGCGCGCACCTCCGGCGACAGCCCCGGCGGCTCGCTCAGGCCGTCCTGGACGCGCTGGCTGCGGGCGATGTCGGCTCCCGTGCCGGGTGCCCACGTCTCGCCGTCGAAGACGTCCGCGGTGACGATGCGCAGCGGTGCGGGGTCCTCCTGATCGGTGGTGTAGGTGAGGATCGTCGTGTCCGAACGCGCTCCCAGGCTGGCCTTGAGGTTCAGGATCGGGTTGATCACGGCGATGGTGTCGCCGGTGCCGGTGTCCAGGGTCAGCGGGCGCTCGTCCAGGCCCGGGACGGCCGCGGGCACGGCCAGCGCGAGCGCCAGCGAACCGGCCGCCAGGGCGCCGGCCGTCGCGCCCGTGCGGTCGCCGGTGCGCCGGCGGGCCGGCTGGGCGGCGGGGCGTCGCCGGCGGGCCGGGGCGGGCCAGCGGGGGTCGGGCCGCCCGGTGGCCAGCAGCACCAGGTACGGCACGGCGGTGGCGACGAGGGCCAGCGCGCTGGAGCCGCCGGGCACCAGGCACAGCGCCACGGCCAGCGGGGCGGCCAGCGGCACGCCGGCCAGGGCCGGGCGCCGCAGGGTCACGGCGAGCACGTCGACGGCCAGGGCGAGCAGGCCCGCCCCGCCGACCAGCAGCAGCCGCAACCCCCTCAGGTCCGCGGCCGGGACGCTGTAGCGCTGCACGACCTGCACGCCGTCGCCGAACAGCTGCGCGAAGCGGGTGGCGGTGGCCGCGGTGGGCAGCACGCCCAGGACGGTGGTGGCGCCGCCGAACAGGACGACCAGGGCCAGCACCAGCACCAGCACCTGCAGCACGACCGCGACCCCCCGCCGGTGCAGCAGGGCCCGCACCAGCAGGCCGGTGCCGGTCACGGCCAGGACCACCCCGAGGGCTCCCACGAGCCAGCCGGAGGAGACCACCAGGGGGCGCAGGGACAGCACGGCCGCCGCGGAGGCGACCCCCGCCCAGCAGGCGGTGCGGGCGCTGCGGGTCACGGTCGTCCTCCTGTCGCGGTGGCACCGGCCGGTGCCGGGGGTGCGCTCGGTGCCGGGGTGCCGCGTGCGGCGCTCGCCCACGCCTGCGCCACGCCGGTGGCGGGGGTGGCCACGGCCGTGCGCCAGCCGGCCCGGGCCAGCACCAGGTGCGCGCGCCGCAGCGCCGCGCCGGCCGGGGCGTCCTCGTCCGGCGTCGCGCCGGACTGCCACAGCCGCGTGCGCTGGAGCACCGCCAGCGCCGGGACGCCGGGGGGCCGCGCGCTGATCAGGGGTTGCACGTCCGCCTCGTCGACCTCCCCGAGGAACGCCACCAGCACCGCGGGCCCCGAGCGCCCCAGCGCGGTCAGCGAACGGGCCAGGCCGTCGTCGGCCCCGGGGCGCACCCGGGCCAGCTCCCGCAGCAGGGGACGCACCGCGGAGGCCTCGTCGGTGCCGGGCGCCTCCTGCAGGCGCCCGGCGTGCAGCAACCGCACCCGGTGGCCGCGCCCGTGCAGGTGCACCGCGGCCGAGGCGGCGGCGCTGACCGCCCACTCCAGCGAGGAGGCCGCGCCGCGGCCGTGGTGGGCACCGGCCCGGTCGTCCAGGAGCAGCACCGCGTCGGGGCGGCCGGGGTGCTCGTCCGCGCGCACCATGACCTCGCCGCGCCGGGCCGTGGAGCGCCAGTGCACGCGCCGCAGGTCGTCGCCCACCCGGTAGGTGCGGATGGCGGCGTCGTCGGGGGAGGTCGCGGCGGCGGTGCCCACCGACGGGCCCCGCGAGCCGCCGAGGTCGCCCAGCGGCACGTCGGCCAACCGGTGCACGCGGGGCAGCACGTCCAGCGCGGTCGCCTCCCCGACGGTGCGGGACGCCACGACGAGGCCGAAGGGGTCGCGCGCCCGCACGGTGGCGGGGCCGACGCGGTAGCTGCCGCGCACGTCCGACCCGACCGTGTGCTGGAGCTCGAGGGTCTCGCCGTCGGCCAGGCGGGGCACCGCCACCCGCGCGGTGCCGCCCAGGGCCAGCGGGACCGCGTCCTCCAGGACGACGCGGCCGGCGGCCCGGCCCCGCCCGAGCACTGTCAGCCGCACCGGGGCGCTCGCCCCCGCCTCGACGAGGCCGGGGGTAGACCTCGACACGAGGTCGAGGGTTCGGCTGGAGCGGTGCGCCACCAGTGCGGCGAACACCGACAGGGCCGTCAGCAGCACGCCGACGCGCAGCAGGTCGCGCTGCCCGAGCGCGGGAGCCGTCCCGGCGGCCAGCAGGCCGGTGAGCAGCAGGGCCCAGCCGCGGGCGGTGGGGCGCAGGCGGGGCGCCGATCCCCCGGGGCGGTCCGGGCGCGGGGGACCGCTCACCGCGGCGAGGGCAGCGCGGTCGTGCGCAGGACGTCGGAGACCACGTCGGCCCCCTGGCGCCCGGCCAGCTGCGCGTCGGCCGTCAGCAGCAGCCGGTGCGCCACCACGGGCACGGCGAGGGCCTGGACGTCGTCGGGGAGCACGTGGTCGCGGCCCTCCATCGCCGCCCGGGCCCGCGCGGTGCGCAGCAGGTGCAGGGCCGCGCGCGGGGAGGCGCCCAGGCGCAGGTCGGGGTGCGCCCGTGTGCGGCGCACCAGGTCGACGACGTACTGCTTGAGGACCTCGGCGGCGTGGACGCCGCGCACCGCCGCGGTCAGCCGGCGCACCTCCTCCACGCCGACGACCGGCACGAGGTCGTCCAGCGGCTCGGCCCCGCCGTGCTCGGACAGCATCGTCAGCTCGGCCGCCGCCGAGGGGTACCCCATGGAGATGCGGGCGGTGAAGCGGTCGCGCTGGGCCTCGGGGAGCGGGTAGGTGCCGTCCATCTCCACGGGGTTCTGGGTGGCGAAGACGACGAAGGGCCGGTCCAGGGGCCAGGTGGTGCCGTCGACGGTCACCTGGCCCTCCTCCATGCACTCCAGCAGCGCCGACTGCGTCTTGGGCGAGGCGCGGTTGATCTCGTCGCCGATGACGACGTTCGCGAAGACGGCGCCGGGGCGGAACTCGAAGGCGCCGCGCTCCTGGTTCCACACGCTGGACCCGGTGACGTCGCTGGGCAGCAGGTCGGGGGTGAACTGGATGCGGCGCACGGTGCCGTCGATGGCGCGGGCGAGCGTCTTGGCCAGCATGGTCTTGCCGACGCCCGGGACGTCCTCGACGAGCAGGTGCCCGCCGCTGAACAGCACCGTCAGCGCCAGCCGCACCGTCTCGTCCTTGCCCTGGACGACGCGTTCCACGGTGCGGGCGAGCGCGTCGGTCGTGGCGGCCAACTGCTCCAGCGCGGCGGGCAGGTCGTCGGGCTGCACCGCCAGCGGGTCCCCGGGGTGGTTGCCGGCGGGTGCGCTCGTGGTCGTCACGTGGCCTCGTCTCCTCCAGGGGGCGCGGGGGCGCCGCGCTCCGGTCCGTCGCGCGCAGCCTCGCCGTCGCGACCTCCTCCACTGTGCCTCACGCGACGGGGTGCGCGCCGCCCGGACGGTGGTGGCGGGGGTCGGGCGCCGGGGAGGGGGTGCTCAGCCGCTCCACCGCACCCCACCGCCCTGACCTGCGACGATGCGCCGGCTGTGCGATCACTGCGCGTCGTTCGACGTTGACCGTGGAGGAAAGTGGAGTACGGTGGAGGGGAGCGGCTCAGCAGGGGTCGCTCGGGACCGTCCGTCGGGGGTTGCGGCTGTGTTCCTGGGCACCTACACCCCCCGCCTGGACGACAAGGGGCGGCTGATCCTCCCGGCCAAGTACCGGGACCAGCTCTCCGACGGACTGGTGATCACCAAGGGGCAGGAGCGCTGCCTCTACCTCTTCCCCATGCAGGAGTTCGAGCGGATGCACGAGGAGCTGCGGCGGGCGCCGCTGACCCGCAAGGAGGCCCGCGACTACCTGCGGGTGTTCCTCTCGGGTGCCTCGGACGAGGTGCCCGACAAGCAGGGTCGCTTCACCGTTCCGCCGATGCTGCGCGCCTACGCCGGGCTCGAGCGCGACCTCGCCGTCACGGGCGTCGGGTCCCGGGTGGAGATCTGGGACCTGCCCACGTGGGAGGCCTACCTGGCCGGCGCCGAGCCGGCCTTCTCCGACCAGCGCGAGGAGGTCCTGCCCGGGGTCGTGTGACCCCGGTTCCCGGCACGCGCCGGGAGCGACCGCCGACCGCGGCCCCCAGCCGCTCCGGAGCGGTCCTGACGCCTCTTCCCCGGCGCCAGGCACGTGAACCGCGAGCGGATGGGGACCACGGCCGACGGTGGACGACGGCGACACCGGCCCGCGGGCCGGTGGGGGAGCGAGGTGGGACCGGTGACCGAGGACGCGCAGGCCGCTGCGGTCGCGGCCCGCCACGCCTCGGTGATGCTCCGGCGCTGCACGGAACTGCTCTCACCCGCGCTGCGGGAACCCGGTGCCGTCACCGTCGACGCCACCCTGGGCATGGGCGGGCACGCGGCCGAACTGCTGCAGCAGCACCCCGGGTTGCGCCTGGTCGGCATCGACCGCGACCCCCAGGCGCTGGAACTCGCCGGCCGTCGACTGGCGGGTTTCGGCGAGCGCGTCACCCTCGTCCACGCCGTCCACGACGCCCTGCCCGACGTCCTCGACGACCTGGGCCTGCGCACGGTCGACGCGGTGTTCTTCGACCTCGGCGTCTCCTCCCTGCAGCTGGACGAGGTGGAGCGGGGTTTCTCCTACTCCCGCGACGCCCCGCTGGACATGCGCATGGACCCCGGCGCGCCGGTCACCGCCGCGGACGTCCTGAACACCTACTCCCAGGGCGAACTCGTCCGCGTCCTGCGCGAGTACGGCGAGGAGCGGTTCGCGCCGCGCATCGCCGCGGCCGTGGTGCGCGAGCGCGCGTCGGAACCCTTCACCACCTCCGCCCGGCTGGTGGACCTGGTGCGCGCCAACGTTCCCGCCGCCACCCGGCGCACCGGTGGGAACCCGGCCAAGCGCACGTTCCAGGCCCTGCGCATCGAGGTGAACGACGAACTGCGCGTCGTGGAGCGGGCGCTGCCCGCCGCGTTCGAGCGCCTCGCCGACGACGGCAGGCTGGCCGTCCTGACGTTCCACTCCCTCGAGGACCGCATCGCCAAGAACGCCCTGCGGCGGCTGACCGAGAGTTCCGCCCCCCCGGACCTGCCGTTCGTGCCGGCCGGTGCGGGCCCGCGCGCGCAACTGCTCACCCGCGGTGGTGAAGCGGCCGGGGAGGACGAGCTGGCGGTCAACCCCCGCGCCGCGTCGGCGCGCCTCCGTGCGGTGCGCCGGCTGCCCGGCGAGGATCGGGGGCGGCAGCAGCGGGACTCCCCGGGGCGGCCGGTTCGTCACCACCGCGAAACCCGCCGTCCGCCCGAGGCCGGCGGTCCCCGCGGCCGATCGGGCCGCACCGGACGCGGAACTCCCGGGGGTTCCGCACCCAGCACCACGCACGGCACGAACGACGGAAGGACCCGGTGATGAGCCAGCCCCTGATCGCGGCCCGGAAGGCTCCGGTCCGCGCTCGCGAGGCGCGCCCGGACACCGGGAGCAGGCCGGAGCTGCAGGTGGTGGTCCCGCCCGCCGTCCGGCGCCTGCGGCTGCCGCTGCCCGTGGCGTGCGTCGTGCTGCTGAGCCTGGGCCTGTTCGGCCTGCTGATGACGAACATCGCCATCGCCGGTGACGCGTACCGCGTCACCGACCTGCGGGTGACCTCCGAGCGGCTGGCCGACCAGCAGCAGGCCGCGCAGGAGGCGCTGGCCGCGCAGTCCGCGCCCCAGGCGCTGGCCAGCCGGGCGGCCGAGCTCGGGATGGTCCCCGCGCCCGCTCCCGTGCACCTGACGGCCGACGGCGCGGTGGGCACGCCCACCGCCGCCCCCACCCCGACGCAGGAACCCTCTGCGCAGGAACCCTCCGCGCAGGCCTCGCAGGCGCCCGCCGACGGCGCGGCCAGCCCTGACGAGACCGCCGGGGCGGCGTCCCCCGAGGCGTCGGCCGACACCGCCCGCTGATCCCCCCGGCGCCGGGCCCGACGGGCCCGGCGCGTCAGACCCGAGAGGCCGCCCCGTGCCCCGACCGCCCGCCGCCCGCCGCCCGGCCGCGCCCGACGTCCGCCCGGACCGCCGGCTGCGCGCGTTCGTCATCACGGTCCTGGTCGCGCTCAGCCTGCTCGCCGGGCGGCTGGTCCAGCTGCAGGGCGCGGACGCCGCCGAGCTCGCCCAGGCGGCGCTGGACCAGCGCGTGCACACCAGCACCCTGTACGCCCAGCGCGGCGACGTGGTCGACGCGAACGGCGTGGTGCTGGCCACCTCCGTGGAGCGCCGCGACGTGGTCGCCGACCCCTCGATCATCGCGAGCTACAACACCCGCAGCGACGGCACGGCCCGGGACGGTTCGCTGCCGCAGGGCGCCGCGGGCGCCGCGCGCGAACTCGCCCCGATCCTCGGCGTGGACGAGGCCGCGCTGACCACCACGCTCACCGGTTCCGGCCCCGAGGACCGCTACGCGCTGGTCGCCGTGGGCATCACCCCCGAGCTGTGGCAGCGGGTCTCCGACGCCGACGTCGCCGGCGTCACCTCCGAGCGCACCTCGCAGCGCATCTACCCCAGCGGCAGCGCCGCCTCCACGCTCGTGGGCGTCCTGGGGACCGCCGAGACCGAGGACGGCAAGACCCTCGACCGCCCGCTGTCCGGGCTGGAGTACGCCGAGAACGAGCTGCTGGAGGGCGTCGACGGCGAGGTGCGCTACGAGCGCAGCCTGGGCGGTCAGGAGATCCCGCTCGGCGAGACCGAGACCACCGAGCCGGTGGACGGCACCTCCCTGCACCTGACGATCGACTCGGACCTGCAGTGGAAGGCCGCCAGCGCCATCGCCGCGCAGGTGGAGGCCACCGGGGCGGAGTCCGGAACGGTCGTCGTCATGGACGCGCAGCAGCGCCTGCTGGCCCTGGCGAGCTCGCCCAGCATCGACCCGGCGGACCTGACCGACTTCACCAACGAGGAGCTGAACAACACCGCCCTCACCGAGTCCTTCGAACCCGGTTCGACGGCGAAGGTCATCACCATGGCCGCGGCGCTGGAGGAGGGCACCTCCACGGCCGCCAGCGAGTTCACGGTGCCCGACGAGCTGAAGCGCTCCACGAAGGTGTTCCACGACTCGCACGAGCACGAGGACCAGCAGCTCACGCTCGCGGGGATCCTCGCGGAGTCCAGCAACACCGGCACCATCCTGGCCGGGGAGGAGCTCGACGCGCAGACGCTGTACGACTACCAGCGCGCGTTCGGGCTGGGCGAGGAGAGCGGCATGGACTTCCCCGGTGAGACCGGCGGCATCCTGGCCACTCCGGAGGAGTACTCCGGCACGCAGCGGTACACCGTGATGTTCGGGCAGGGCATGTCCGTGAACGCCGTGCAGGCGGCGTCGGTGTTCGCGACCGTCGCGAACGACGGGGTGCGCGTGCAGCCCTCGCTCATCGCCGGGACGTCCGACCCCGACGGCAACTACCGGGCCGCCGACGCTCCGGCCGGTTCCCGCGTCCTCAGCTCGCAGACCGCGAAGACGTTGCGGGACATGATGCAGGCCGTCGTCAGCGAGGAGGGCACGGCCGCGGCCGCCGACATCCCCGGCTACCTGGTGGCCGGCAAGACGGGTACCGCGCAGCGCTACGACATCGACTGCGGGTGCTACCGCGGGTACACCGCCTCGTTCATCGGCATGGCGCCGGCCGACGACCCGCAACTCGTCGTCGCCGTGATCCTGCAGGACCCCAAGACGAACTACTACGGCGGTTCCGCCGCCGGCCCGGTGTTCAAGGACGTCATGAGCTACGCGCTGCAGCAGCGCCGGATCGCCCCGTCCACCGCCGCCCCCGCCGGCCTGGCGCTGACGTGGGGTGCCGGGGAGTGAACCGCCGGCGGCAACACGCCCCCCGTGCGGTGCGGGGGGCGCTGCCGGGGGCGGGTAACCTCCCAGCGTGCCGATGACCGACCGGCCGGGCGGAAACGCTCGACGGCCCCTGACCCTCGCGGACGTGGCGGCAACCCTCGGCACCGCCCTGGACGTCCCCGGCGGTGCCGGCGGTGCGGCCGCCGCGGCGCGGCCGGTGACCGGCGCCACCCTGGACTCGCGCCGGGTCTCGCCGGGCGACCTGTACGCGGCCCTGCCGGGGGCGAACGTCCACGGTGCGCGGTTCTGCGCGCAGGCGGCCGCGGCCGGTGCCGTCGCCGTCCTCACCGACGCGGCCGGTGCGGCGGACGCCGCCGCCGCGGGCCTGCCGGTGCTCGTCGTGGACGACCCCCGCGCGGTGCTGGGCGACCTCGCCGCCCACGTGCACGGCCGGCCGGGCGAGCAGCTCGTGACGGTGGGGGTGACCGGCACCAACGGCAAGACCACCACCGCGTACCTCTTCGAGGCGCTGATGCGCCGCGCCGGCTGGGTCACCGGCCTGCTGGGCACCGTCGAGACGCGCGTGGCCGGTGAGCGCGTCGGCAGCGTGCGCACCACGCCCGAGGCCCCCGACCTGCACGCGCTGCTGGCCCGCATGGTGGGCGCGGGCGTGCGCGGCTGCGCGCTGGAGGTCTCCAGCCACGCCCTCGCCCAGCACCGCGTGGACGGCCTCGTCCTGGACGTGGCGGTGTTCACCAACCTCAGCCAGGACCACCTGGACTTCCACGGCTCCATGGAGGCGTACTTCGCCGCCAAGGCGCGCCTGTTCACGCCTGAGCACGCCCGGCACGGCGTGGTCGCGGTGGACGGGGAGTGGGGGCGGCGGCTCGTGGACGAGGCGCGCGTGCCGGTCACCACCGTGCGCACCGACGGCGCCGCCGACCCGCGGGCGGACTGGGCGGTGCGCGACGCGCGCCCCGGCCGCGACGGCAGCTCCTTCCGCCTCGTGGGCGCCGACGGCGCGCAGCTGGCGCTGACCTGCCCGCTGCCGGGGGACTTCAACGTCGCCAACGCCGCGCTGGCCGCCGTGGCGGCGCTGCGCGCGGGGCTGGACGCCGAGCAGGTGCGGTGCGGCCTGGCCGCCGCCGAGGGGGTGCCCGGGCGCCTGGAGCGGGTCTCCACCGGGCGGGCCGGCGAGCCGCTCGTCGTTGTCGACTACGCGCACACCCCGGACGCGATCGAGCGGGTGCTGGCCGCCCTGCGCCCCCTGACCGCCGGCCGGCTGGCCGTGGTCCTGGGGGCCGGCGGCGACCGCGACCGCTCCAAGCGCCCGCTCATGGGTGCCGCGGCGGCCCGCGGCGCCGACGTCGTCGTCGTCACGGACGACAACCCCCGCTCCGAGGTGCCCGGGGACGTGCGGGCCGCGGTCCTGGCGGGCACGGCGCAGGGCGGGGCGGAGGTCCTGGAGGTCCCGGACCGCCGCGAGGCCGTGGCCGTGGCCCTGGCGCGCTGCCCGGGCGCCGGCGACACCGTCCTGCTGGCCGGCAAGGGGCACGAGACGGGTCAGGAGACCGCCGGGGTCGTCGTGCCGTTCGACGACCGCGTCGTGGCGGCCGAGGAGCTGCGCCGGCGGGCCGGGGAGCCCGAGCGCACGAGCACGAGTTCAGCTGGAGGTGTGTCGTGATCGCGCTGACCGCGGCGGAGGTGGCGCAGCTGGCCGGTGGCCGGCTCACCGCCGGTGCCGCGAGCACCCGGGTGGACGGGCCGGTGGTGGTGGACTCTCGCCGGGCCGCGCCCGGGGCGCTCTTCGTGGCGCTGCCCGGTGCCCGCGTCGACGGGGCCGAGCACGCCGCGGCGGCCGTGGCCGCCGGGGCCGTGCTGGTCCTCGCCCAGCGCGCCGTGGACGTGCCCGACGGCACCGCCGTGGTCCTCGTCGAGGACGGCGTGGCGGCGCTGGGGCGGCTCGCCGCCGGGGCGCTGGAGCGGCTGCGCGCCGGCGGGTCCGGCCCGCGGGTGGTGGGGGTGACCGGCTCGGCCGGCAAGACGACCACCAAGGACCTGCTCGCTGCCGTGCTGGCGCCGCTGGGCCCGGTCGTCGCCCCGGAGGGCAGCTTCAACAACGAGATCGGCGTCCCGCTGACGGTGCTGCGCGCCGACGCCGGCACGGCCGCGCTCGTGGTGGAGATGGGCGCGCGCGGCGCCGGGCACATCGCCGCCCTGTGCCGCACCGCCCGCCCGTCCACCGGTGCCGTGCTCAACGTGGGCACCGCGCACGCCGGGGAGTTCGGCTCCCTGGAGGCCACCGCCGCCGCCAAGGGCGAGCTGGTGGAGGCGCTGCCCGCCGACGGCCTCGCCGTGCTCAACGCCGACGACCCGCGCGTGGCGGCGATGGCCGCCCGCACCGCCGCGCGGGTGCTGACCTTCGGGCAGGGCCCGGACGCCGACGTGCGCGCGCTGGACGTGGGCGTCGACGAGCTGGCCCGACCCGTCTTCATCCTCGCCGCCCACGGGCGCACCGCGCAGGTCCGGCTGCGCCTGCACGGCGAGCACCAGGTGCCCAACGCGCTGGCCGCCGCGGCGGTCGCCCTGGGCTTGGGCGTGGACCTGCCGGACGTCGCCGCCGCCCTGTCGGCCGCCGAGGCCGCCAGCGCCGGGCGGATGCAGGTCGTGCAGCGCCCCGACGGCGTGACCGTCGTGCACGACGCCTACAACGCCAACCCCGACTCGGTGCGCGCCGCCCTGAAGGCCCTGGTGGGCATGGCGGGCGGGCGGCGCACCTGGGCGGTGCTGGGGGAGATGCTCGAGCTGGGCGCCTCCTCGCGCGACGAGCACGACGCCGTGGGGCGCACCGCGGTGCGCCTGGACGTCTCGCAGCTGCTCGTCGTGGGTGCCGGTGCCCGGCCGGTCTACACCGGCGCGGTCATGGAGGGCTCCTGGGGCGAGGAGGCCGCCTTCGCCGACGACGTCGAGGCCGCGCACCGGTTCCTCGACGAGCACCTGCGCCCCGGCGACGTGGTCCTGGTCAAGGCCTCCCACGGCGCCGGGCTGGGCGCGCTGGCCGAGGCGCTGATCGCCGGTGGCCGTGCGGCCGGCGCGGCGGGGGAGGGCGCGTGAGGGCCGTCCTCGTGGCGGGGGCCGTGTCCCTCGTCGTGGCGCTGTTCGGCACGCCGCTGTACATCCGCTGGCTGGTGCGCCGCGGCTACGGGCAGTTCGTCCGCGATGACGGCCCCACCAGCCACCACACCAAGCGCGGCACCCCCACGATGGGCGGCGCCGTCATCATCCTGGGCGCGCTGCTGGCCTACGGCGCCGCGCACCTGTTCACCGGGACCCCGGTGACGGCCTCCGGCCTGCTGGTGCTGCTGCTGATGACGGGGCTGGGCGTCGTCGGGTTCCTCGACGACTTCCTGAAGATCTCCCGCAAGCAGAGCCTGGGGCTGCGCGCGCGCTCCAAGCTCGTCGGGCAGGGGCTCGTCGGCGTCGCGTTCGCGGTGCTGGCGCTGCAGTTCCCCGACGAGGACGGCCTCAGGCCGGCCTCGATGCACGTCTCGTTCCTGCGCGACGTCGACTTCCTGGACCTGGCGTTCGGCGGCGCCGCCCTCGGCACGGTGCTGTTCGTGCTGTGGGCGCTGTTCATCACCTCGGCCATCAGCAACGGCGTGAACCTCACCGACGGCCTGGACGGCCTGGCCACCGGCGCCACGACGCTGGTGCTGGCCGCGTACGTGCTCATCTGCACGTTCCAGTCGAACCAGAACTGCAACACGCTCACGGAGTTCGAGGCGCGCTGCTACGAGGTGCGCGACCCGCGGGACCTCGCCGTGGTCGCCGCCGCCGTCATGGGCGCCTGCTTCGGGTTCCTGTGGTGGAACGCGTCCCCGGCGAAGATCTTCATGGGCGACACCGGCTCGCTCGCCCTGGGCGGCGCGCTCGCCGGCCTGGCGATCCTCTCGCGCACCCAGCTGCTGCTGGTCGTGCTGGGCGGGTTGTTCGTCATCATCACGCTGTCGGTGGTCATCCAGGTCGGCTCGTTCAAGACGACCGGCAAGCGGGTGTTCCGCATGGCGCCGCTGCAGCACCACTTCGAGCTCGCCGGGTGGGGCGAGGTCACCATCGTCATCAGGTTCTGGATCATCGCGGGGTTGTTCGTGTCGCTGGGTCTGGGCGTCTTCTACGCGCAGTGGGTGGTGGGCGCGTGAGCGCCGCGCCGAACGTCCTGGACGGGTGGCTGGGCAACCCCTCGCCGCGCGCCGCCGACACCGACCGGGTGCGCGCGCTGCGGCACGCCGGCTCGGGGTGGGGGCGGTTGCGGGTCCTCGTCGCGGGGATCGGGACGTCCGGCTTCGCGGCCGCGGACGCGCTGCTGGAGGCCGGTGCCGAGGTGGTCGTCGTGGACGCCGGCACCGGCGAGGCCCAGCGCGAGCGCGGTGCGCTGCTGGAGGTGCTGGGGGCCGAGGTGCGCTTGGGCGCCGAGCACGTGCAGGGCCCGCCGCGGCCCTGGGGCGCCTTCGACCTCGTCGTCACCTCGCCCGGCTGGCGCCCGGAGGCACCGCTGCTGGTGGGCGCGGCCCTGGCCGGGGTCCCGGTGTGGGGGGAGGTGGAGCTGGGCTGGCGGATGCGCCCGGACCCCGCCTCGGGCGCGCTCGTGGCGCCGTGGCTGACCCTGACCGGGACCAACGGCAAGACGACCACCGTGGAGCTGACCGCGTCGATCCTGCGGGCGGCGGGCCTGCGCGCCGCCGCCGCGGGCAACGTGGGCACCCCGCTCGTGGAGGCGCTGCGCCACCCGGACGCGTACGAGGTCCTCGCGGTGGAGCTGTCCAGCTACCAGCTGCACTGGCTGTCCACGGACACCACCGCCTCGCTGCGCCCGCTGGCCAGCGCGGTCCTCAACGTCGCCCCCGACCACCTGGACTGGCACGGGTCGATGGACGCCTACGCCCGCGCCAAGGGGCGGGTGTACGAGAACACCGAGGTCGCCTGCGTCTACGACGTCGCCGACCCGCGCACCGAGGAGCTCGTGCGCGAGGCCGACGTCGTCGAGGGCGCCCGGGCGATCGGGTTCACCCTGCAGGCGCCGCGCCCGGGGATGCTCGGCGTGGTGCAGGACGTGCTGGCCGACCGCGCGTTCGTGGAGCAGCGGCGCACCAGCGCCGCGGAGCTGTGCTCCTTCGCGGACCTGACCGGCGGGGACCCGGCCGCGCCCGTCGCCCCGCACGCGGTGCGCAACGTGCTGGCCGCCGCCGCGCTGGCCCGCGCGCACGGGGTGCCGCAGGTGGCCGTGCGCGACGGCGTGCGCTCCTTCACCCCCGCTCCGCACCGGGTGCAGACCGTCGCCGAGTCCGGCGGCGTGCGCTGGGTGGACGACTCCAAGGCCACGAACGCGCACGCCGCCGAGGCCTCGCTGCGCGCCTTCGAGCCCGTCGTGTGGATCGCCGGCGGGCTGGCCAAGGGCGCCCGCTTCGAGGAGCTCGTCGAGCGCACCGGTTCCCGGCTGCGCGCGGCGGTCCTGCTCGGCGCGGACCGGGCGGTGGTGCGCGAGGCGCTGGCCCGACACGCCCCCGACGTCCCCGTGGTGGAGGTCGACCTCGCCCAGACTGGCGCGGTGCCGCCCACCCCGACCTCCAGCGCCGCGGAGCGCGAGGCCTCCGCCGCCGCCGTCATGGACGCCGTCGTCGAGCGCGCCGCCGCCCTGGCCCGCCCCGGCGACACGGTCCTGCTGGCCCCGGCGTGCGCCTCGATGGACCAGTTCACCTCCTACGCCCACCGCGGCGACGCGTTCGCCGCGGCGGTGCGCCGCCTGACCGGGCGGGAGGGCTGAGGTGGCGCTGAGCACCGCCGAGCGCACCGGGCCGGGCGAGCGGTTCCGGTCGTGGCGCCGTCCGGCGTGGTTGGAGGCGGCGGGGGAGTGGGCGCGCGAGCGCCTGCGGCTGCTGGACTCCCCGCTGGCCACCCACCACGTGCTGCTGGCGACCACGTCCCTGCTGGTCGTCATCGGCCTGGTCATGGTGCTGTCCAGCTCCAGCGTGGAGTCGCTGGAGGACACGGGGTCGCAGTTCACCGTCTTCAAGAGCCAGGCGACGTTCGCGGTGCTGGGCGCCGTCGTGCTCGTCGCGGCCAGCCGGGTGCCGGCGACCGCCTGGCGCCGTCTGGCGCTGCCGGCGCTGCTGGGTGCCGCCCTGCTCCAGCTGCTGGTGTTCGTGCCGGGCATCGGCCGGGAGGTGGGCGGCAACCGCAACTGGATCCGGGTCGCCGGGCTGTCCGCGCAGCCGTCCGAGGCCGCCAAGGTCGCCCTGGTGCTCGCCTGCGCGCTCGCCCTGGTGCGCCGGCGCGACCGGCTGCACGAACCGGCGCAGCTGCTCGGCGCGCTGCTGCCCTCGGTGGCCGCGACGGTCGGCCTGGTGCTGCTGGCCCACGACCTCGGCACGGCCATGGTGATGATGTTCATCGTCGCCGCCATGCTCTGGACCTCGGGCGTGCCGGTGAAGTTCTTCGCCCTGGCCGGCGGCGCCGGTGCCGCGGTCGCCACCGCCTTGGTGGTCACCAGCGAGAACCGCATGACGCGCGTGCACGACTGGCTGTTCGGTTCGGCCACTTCCGGTGTGGAGATCCAGGGCGCCAGCTGGCAGCCGGTGCAGGGGCAGTACGCCCTGGCCTCGGGCGGGTGGTGGGGGCTCGGCCTGGGCGCCAGCCGGGAGAAGTGGCAGTGGCTGCCGGAGGCCCACAACGACTTCATCTTCGCGATCATCGGCGAGGAGCTGGGGCTGCCCGGCACGCTCGTCGTCCTGGTCCTCTTCGCGGTCCTGGCCCTGGCGGCGCTGCGCCTGGTGCGCCGCTCCGCGGACCTGTTCACCAAGCTCGCCGTCACGGGGTTCGCCGCCTGGATCCTCGGCCAGGCGTGCCTGAACGTCGGCGTCGTCCTGGGCGTGCTGCCGGTCATCGGCGTGCCGCTGCCGTTCATCTCCGCGGGTGGTACGGCGCTCGTCGTGACGTTGCTGGCCGTGGGGATCCTGCTGTCCTTCGCGCGCGCCGAACCCGGCGCCCCGGAGGCCCTGAAGGCCCGCGAGTCGGTCGTGGCCCGCTCGCTGGCCGTCCTGCCGCGCCGCACCAGGAGGTCTCGGTGAGGGTCCTGCTCGCCGGCGGCGGTACCGCCGGCCACGTCGCCCCCCTGCTCGCCACCGCCGACCGCCTGCGCCGGCGCGACCCGGCCACCGACGTGCTGGTGCTCGGCACCGCGGAGGGCCTGGAGGCCCGCCTGGTGCCCGAGCGCGGCTACCGCCTGGCCGAGGTGCCGCGCGTGCCGCTGCCGCGCAAGCCGTCGCCGGACCTGCTGCGCCTGCCCGGCCGCCTGCGCGGTGCCGTGGCCGCGGCCCGGCGCGCCATCGACGAGGTCGGCGCCGAGGTCGTCGTCGGCTTCGGCGGCTACGTCGCCACCCCGGCGTACCTGGCGGCGCGCCGCGCGGGCGTGCCCGTCGTCGTGCACGAGCAGAACTCCCTGCCCGGCATCGCCAACCGCCTCGGGGCCCGCTGGGCGCGGCACGTCGCCGTCGCCTTCCCCGGCACCCCGCTGCCGCGGGCGGTGCACACCGGCATGCCCCTGCGCAGCGAGGTCACCGACCTCGCCCGTGCCGGCGACCGCGCCGCGCTGCGCCGCGAGGCCCGCACCCGCCTGGGCCTGGACCCCGAGGCCCCCACGCTGCTGGTCACGGGAGGTTCCCTGGGCGCCCAGCGCCTCAACGAGGTCCTGGGCGCGGCCGCGCCCGCCCTGCTGGCCGCGGGGGTGCAGGTCCTGCACGCCAGCGGCCGCGGCAAGGAGGTGCCGCTGGCGCCGGGCACCGACCCCGCCCGCTACCTCGTGCACCCCTACCTCGACGACATGGGCACCGCCTACGCCGCCGCCGACCTGGTGGTGTGCCGCAGCGGTGCCGGGACGGTGAGCGAGCTGACCGCGCTGGGCCTGCCGGCGGTGTACGTGCCGCTGCCCATCGGCAACGGCGAGCAGCGGCGCAACGCCGAGGCCGTCGTCGCCGCCGGCGGCGGTCTGCTCGTGGCCGACGCCGACCTGGACACCGCGTTCGTGCGCGAGCGCGTCGTCCCGCTGCTCGCGGACCCGAGCGCCCTGGCAGCCGCCGCCTCGGCCGCACGTGCGTTCGGGGTGCTGGACGGCGACGAGCGGCTGGCCGCCCTCGTGGCCCAGGCCGCCGGGGAGCGCCCCGCCGGGGCCGGGGGGGCCGCGTGAGCGCCCCCGGGACGGCCGGCGCCGCGCCGGTGCCCGTCGCCGAGCTGGGGCGCGTCCACCTGCTCGGGGCCGGCGGGGTCGGCATGTCCGGCATCGCGCGGCTCCTGCTGGCGCGCGGCACGGCCGTCTCCGGCAGCGACGCGGCCGACTCCGACGCGCTGCGCCGCCTGGCCGAGCTCGGTGCCCGGGTGCACGTCGGGCACGACGCCGCCCACCTGGCGGACCTCGGGCCCGGCGACACCCTCGTCGTCAGCTCCGCCGTGCGCCCCGCCAACCCGGAGCTGGTCGAGGCCCGCTCGCGCGGGTTGCGCGTGCTGCACCGCTCCGAGGCCCTGGCGGCGCTCATGGTCGGCCGCCGGGGCGTGGCGGTGGCGGGCACGCACGGCAAGACGACCACCTCCTCGATGCTCGCCGTGGCCCTGCTGGAGGCCGGCCTCGACCCCGGGTACGCCATCGGGGGCGAGCTGACCGGGGGCAGCGACGGCGGCGCGCGCGACGGCAGCGGGCCGTTCGTCGCCGAGGCCGACGAGTCCGACGGCTCCTTCCGCGCCTACGCCCCCGTGCTGGACGTGGTCACCAACGTCGAGCCCGACCACCTGGACCACTACGGCACCCCCGAGGCGGTCGCCCTGGCGTTCGAGGAGTTCGTGCAGCGGCTCCAGCCGGGCGGTGCGCTCGTCGCGTGCGCGGACGACGCCGGCTCGGTGCGGCTGGCCGAGTTCGCGCGGCAGGCCGGCATCCGCGTGCGCACCTACGGCACCCACCCGGACGCCGACGTGCGCCTGTCGGACGTCGACGTCTCCGGCGCCCGCCCGGCCGGCCTGCTGCACGTCGACGCGGACGCGGACGCCGACGCGGCCGCGGACGAGCACGCGCTGCCCCTGCGGCTCGCGGTGCCCGGGCTGCACAACCTGCGCAACGCGACGGGCGCCTTCGCCGCCGCGCTGGAGCTGGGCGCGGACCCGGCACCGGTCCTGCGCGCGCTGGCGGGCTTCGGCGGGGCGCGCCGGCGCTTCGAGCACAAGGGCGAGGCCGGTGGGGTGCGCGTGGTGGACGACTACGCCCACCACCCCACCGAGGTGGAGGCGCTGCTGCGCGGCGCGCGGGCGGTGGCCGGGGCCGGACGCGTCGTCGTGGCGTTCCAGCCGCACCTGGTCAGCAGGACCAGGGCGTTCGCCGAGGAGTTCGGCCGCGCCCTGGCCCTGGCCGACGACGTGGTCGTCCTGGACGTCTACGTGGCCCGCGAGGACCCCGACCCGGCCGTGACCGGGGCCCTGGTCGCCGGGGCGGTGCCGCTGCCGGCCTCGCGGGTGGAGTTCGTCGCCGACCGGGCCGGTGCTGCACCGGCGGTGGCGGAGCGGCTGCGGCCGGGGGACCTGCTGCTGACCGTGGGCGCGGGCGACGTGACCCGGCTGGGACCCGAGGTGCTCGCCCTGCTGGCGCGGCGGGCGGGCGGCGGTGCCGCGGCGGAGGAGCCGTGACCCGCCCCACCAGGCCCCGCCGCCCGCCCGCGCCGCCGGTGGTGCCCGCCGCACCTGCCCGGGGTGCGCAGCAGCGCCCCGGTGGCAGCGCCCAGCGCCGCCGCGCCGTGCGCGCCGCGAACCCGCCGCCGGCGCCCGCTCGGCCCCGCTCCTCCCGCTCCTCCCGCAGCGCCCCGCGCGCGGACGGCCGCGCGGCCCCGGCCCGTTCCGGGGGCGCGCGCGTGGCGGACCTGACCGGGCGGCTCGCCCGCCGGCGCCCGCTGGGCCCGCGGGCCGGGCGCCGCGCGGTGCTGGGTGCGCTGGCCCTCGCGGTGCTGCTCGCGGCGCTGCTGTGGGTGGCGTTCGCCTCCCCGTGGCTGCGCGTGCAGGAGGTGCGTGTCGCCGGGGCCGAGCGCACCGACCCCGCCCGGGTCCTCGCGCTCGTGGACGACGCCCGGGGCGACGCGCTGGCGGCCCTGGACACCGGGGCGCTGGCGCAGCGCGTGGAGAGTGCGCTGCCGCTGGTGGAGTCGGTGGACGTGCAGCGCTCCTGGCCCGCCGCGCTCGTGGTGCGGCTTCACGAGCGGCAGGCCGTCGCGGCCGTGCCCTCCACCTCCGGCGGGGTGGACCTGGTGGACGCCGAGGGCCGGGTCCTGCAGCACGCCGACGCCGCACCGGCGGGTGTGCCGCTGCTGAGCGTGGACGTGGACGCCGCCCGGCCGGGTGCCCTGCGCGCGGCGCTGGAGGTCAACGGGTCGCTGTCCGGCGAGGTCCGGACCCGGGTCACCTCGATCACCGCCGACAGCCCCGACTCGGTGCGGCTGCAGCTCGCCGAGGGTCCCGAGGTGGTGTGGGGGGACGCGAGCCGCCCCGAGCGCAAGGCCCAGGTCCTGCTGCGGCTGCTGCAGGAGCCGGCGGTCGCCGAGGCGGCCGTGGTGGACGTCTCCGCACCCGACGCGCCGGCGGTGCGCCCGGCCGCGTGAGGGCTGCCCCGC
Organism: Kineococcus arenarius subsp. arenarius; assembly: GCF_050871845.1. Classification (NCBI taxonomy): domain Bacteria; kingdom Bacillati; phylum Actinomycetota; class Actinomycetes; order Kineosporiales; family Kineosporiaceae; genus Kineococcus; species Kineococcus arenarius. The sequence goes on along the minus strand of NZ_JBJLSE010000006.1, from coordinate 41,091 downwards.
CCCCGCCCCGCGCGCCCCGGCGGGGGCCGGGGCGGGGGTCTCGTGCGCGCTCGGCTGGACCGGGGCCGAACGGGTGGTCGCCCCCCGCGGGCGGTGTGGCAGCGCGACACGCCGGGGCGGCAGTTGCACCGGGGGCCTTTCGCTCCCTACGGTCACCCACCAACAGGAAATGACATAACGTTAACCCTCTACCTGAGGGTCAGCGTTTCACCGGGAACGGCGTGCCGTCCCCGGGTGGCATCGGCGAAAGAGGCGAGAGGCACTCGACGTGGCAGCTCCGCAGAACTACCTAGCGGTCATCAAGGTCGTCGGCGTCGGCGGCGGCGGGGTGAACGCGGTCAACCGGATGATCGAGGTCGGCCTCAAGGGCGTCGAGTTCATCGCCGTCAACACCGACGCGCAGGCGCTGCTCATGAGCGACGCCGACGTCAAGCTCGACGTCGGCCGCGAGCTCACGCGCGGCCTGGGCGCCGGTGCGGACCCCGAGGTGGGCCGCAAGGCCGCCGAGGACCACGCCGAGGAGATCGAGGAGGTCCTCAAGGGCGCCGACATGGTCTTCGTGACGGCCGGCGAGGGCGGCGGCACCGGCACCGGCGGGGCGCCCGTCGTGGCGCGCATCGCCCGCTCGCTGGGCGCCCTGACCATCGGCGTGGTGACGCGCCCCTTCACCTTCGAGGGGCGGCGGCGCGCCAACTCCGCGGAGTCCGGCATCGCCGAGCTGCGCGACGAGGTGGACACCCTCATCGTCATCCCCAACGACCGGCTGCTGTCCATCAGCGACAAGCAGGTCAGCATCCTGGACGCCTTCAAGTCCGCCGACCAGGTCCTGCTGTCGGGTGTGCAGGGCATCACCGACCTCATCACCACCCCGGGCCTGATCAACCTCGACTTCGCCGACGTGAAGTCCGTCATGCAGGGCGCCGGCAGCGCCCTGATGGGCATCGGCTCCGCCCGTGGCGACGACCGCGCCGTGCAGGCCGCCGAGAGCGCCATCTCCTCGCCCCTGCTGGAGGCGAGCATCGACGGCGCCCACGGCGTGCTGCTGTCCATCCAGGGCGGCTCGGACCTGGGCCTGTACGAGATCAACGAGGCCGCCCGCCTGGTGCAGGAGGCCGCGCACCCCGAGGCCAACATCATCTTCGGCGCCGTCATCGACGACGCCCTGGGCGACGAGGTGCGCGTCACCGTCATCGCCGCGGGCTTCGACAGCGGCAGCCCGGTGCGCTCGCGCGGGGACCGCGCGGCGGCCCAGGTGCCCGGACGCGCCCCGGCCCCCGCGGCCGCGCCCCCGCGCAGCACGCGCCCCGAGCCGTGGCAGCAGCAGGCCCCGATCGCGGCGCAGCACGCGCCGCAGCACCGCCCCGCACCGGTGCAGCAGGAGCCGCAGTACGCCGCTCCGCAGTACGCCCAGCACGCGCAGCAGCAGCAGCCCGCTCCGCAGCAGGCCGCCCCGCAGCAGCCCGCGCCGCAGTACGCGCCCCAGCCGGTGCAGCAGCACGCGCCGCAGCAGCAGGCTCCGCAGCAGCCGGTCCAGCACCAGCCCCAGCTGGTCCCCGGTGAGGACCCGGTGCAGGTGCCGCGCATCATCGAGCTGCCCAACGACACCGCGGGCGTTCGCCGTCCGGGCCGGCCCCGGCCCGAGGAGGACGACCTCGACGTGCCCGACTTCCTCAAGTGAGCCGGCCCCTGCTCGCCCGGGCCCCGCGCGGGGCCCGGGCGCGGCGGGTGCCCCCGGCGTGAGCCCCGCGGGCGTCCCGCTGCTGGACGCCGGCCTGCCGGCCGGTGTGGGCGGCGGTTTCACCTCCCGGGCCGGTGCCGGTGGCGACGGCCCGTACGCGGGCTTCAACCTCGGGGACCACGTCGGTGACGACCCCGCGCGGGTCGGCGCGCACCGCGCCGCGCTGCGCGCCGCCGTGCGGGCCGACGAGCTCGTCGTGCCCGTCCAGGTCCACGGCGCCGACGTCGTCGAGGTGGACGCGGTGCCGTCGCGGCCGCCGCGCGCGGACGCCCTGGTGACCCGCCGCCGCGGGCTCGCCCTGGCCGTCGTGGTGGCCGACTGCGTCCCCGTGCTCCTGGCGGACCCCGCCGCCGGGGTCGTGGGCGTCGCCCACGCCGGGCGCCCCGGCCTGGTGGCCGGCGTGGTGCCCGCGGTGCTCGCCGCGATGCGGGCGGCGGGGGCGCGCGAGGTGGTCGCCGCCCTGGGGCCGGCGGTGTGCGGCGGCTGCTACGAGGTGCCCGCGGCGATGGCCGACGAGGTGGCCTCCCTCGTGCCGGCGGCGCGCGCCACCACGAGCTGGGGCACCCCGGCCGTCGACGTCGCGGCCGGCGTGCTCGCCCAGCTCACCGAGGCCGGCGTGCGGGCGTCCGGTCCCGGTCCCTGCACTTTCGAGCGGGCCGACCTCTTCTCGTACCGCCGCGACGGCGTCACCGGCCGCAGCGCCGGTGTCGTGGTGCTCCCGTGAGGGAGTGGTCGTGAGCTCCGCCACCGGTCCGGCTCCCGGCCCGGCCCCCGGCCCGGCCGCGGGTCCCGGTGCGGACCGGGCCGCGGAGCTGGGCGGCGCGCTGGAGCGGCTGCGCGCACGGGTGGCCGCCGCGGCCCGCGCCGCGGGCCGCGCCCCGGCGGAGCTGACCGTGGTGGTGGTCACGAAGTTCTTCCCGGCCGCCGACGTGCGCGCCCTGGCCGGGCTCGGCGTGCGCGACGTGGGGGAGAGCCGCGACCAGGAGGCCTCGGCCAAGGCCGCCGAGCTCGCGCCGGACCACCCGGACCTGCGCTGGCACTTCGTGGGGCAGCTGCAGACGAACAAGTGCCGCTCCGTGGCCCGCTACGCGCACGCGGTGCACTCGGTGGACCGTCCCCGCCTGGTCGCGGCGCTGTCCGCCGGCGCCTCGGCGGCGGGCCGTGAGCTGGACTGCTTCGTGCAGGTCGACCTGGCCGGTGAGCTGGGCGCGCCCGTCGACCCCGCGCGCGGCGGTGCGGCCGGCGAGGACGTGCTGCGCCTGGCCGACGCGGTCGCCGCGGCGGGGGCGCTGCGGCTGGCCGGCCTCATGGCCGTCGCCCCGCGCGGGCAGGACCCCGCCCGCGCCTTCGCGGCGCTGGCGCGCACGGCCGCCCGGGTGCGCGAGGCGCACCCGGGCGCGGTGCACCTGTCGGCCGGGATGAGCGGCGACCTGGAGGCCGCGGTGGCGGCGGGGGCGACACACCTGCGTGTCGGCAGCGCGGTCCTGGGCACGCGTCCGGCCGCGCGGTAACGTCGCGGCAGCCCGGTGCCCGTCGCCGCGGCGCGAGACCCAGGACCGACCTCTCCCGAGGAGACTGCGATGGCCGGCGCACTGCGCAACGCGATGGTCTACCTCGGCCTCGCCGAGGACGACCGCTACGCCGAGGAGGCGGAGGCCGAGCCCGTGCGCGCCGAGGCCGTCCGCGGGGCCCACCCCGCGCCGCGCCCGGAGCCGCGCCACGAGGCCCGGTCCGAGGGGCGCTCGGTCGACCACACTCCGGTCGCGGAGCGCCGCGCGGAGACCACGGGTCAGGTGACCCCGATCAGGAGGCAGGTGGCGCACGTGGTGCCGCAGGTCAGCAGCGCCCCGGAACTGCACCGGATCACGACGATCCACCCGCGCACGTACAACGAGGCGAAGACCATCGGTGAGAGCTTCCGCGAGGGCGTCCCGGTGATCATGAACCTCACCGACATGGACGACAGCGACGCCAAGCGGCTGGTCGACTTCTCCGCCGGTCTGGTGTTCGGCCTGCACGGCTCGATCGAACGGGTGACGAACAAGGTCTTCCTGCTCTCGCCCCAGAACGTCGAGGTGGCCTCGCAGGAGGAGGAGCGGCCGCCGGAGCGGACGTTCTTCAACCAGTCCTGAGCGCTGGGTCCCGGCCGTGCCCCGGCTGTGGACCCACGCGTGCGGCCCCCTGCAGTCCCCCTCGTCAGGCAGGATGGTCGCGTGGCCCTGGTGTTCTCGCTGTTGCAGCTGCTCGTCCTGCTCTTCTTCCTCTGCCTGATCGCCCGGCTGGTCCTGGACTGGGTGCAGGCCCTCTCGCGCGAGTGGCGTCCGCGCGGCGTCGTGCTCGTGGGTGCCGAGGCCGTCTACACGGTCACGGACCCGCCCCTGAAGGTGCTGCGGCGGGTCCTGCCGCCGCTGCGGCTGGGCGCCGTCCAGCTGGACCTGGCCTTCCTGGTCCTGGCCATCCTCTGCTCGATCCTCATGTCCGTGTTCAGCGCCCTGAGCGTCTCCGCCGGGGGCTGAGCCCCCGCCGCGCGCCGACGGCGGTGCGCCCGCCGGGCGGTGCTCGCGTCGCGGTGGTCCCGCGGTGCCCGTCCGCTACGGTGTCGCCTCGTGCGCCGTCCGGCCGGGGCGGCCGTCGACAGAGGTGAGCCCCATGCCGCTGAGCCCGGAAGACGTCGTCGAGAAGCGCTTCAACCCCACGCGGGTGCGTGAGGGGTACGCGCAGGACGAGGTGGACGACTTCCTGGACGAGGTCGTCACCGAGCTGCGCCGCCTGCACGCCGAGAACGACGAGCTCCGCTCGCAGCTGCAGGGGTGCCGCGCGCAGGTCGCCGAGCTGTCCGGCGGCGCCGGGGTGGCGCTCGACGGCGACGCCCACCAGGCCGCCCCCGCCGACACCGTCGCCGACGGGGCTGCGCCCGCCCCGGGGCCCGTGCCGCACGCAGCCGCCGCGGCGGTCCCCGGCGGCGACCCCGCCGCTCAGGCGGCCGGCGTGATCGCCCTGGCGCAGCGCCTGCACGACGAGTACGTGCGCGAGGGTGAGCAGCAGCGCGACGCCCTCCTCGCGGCGGCCCGTGAGCGCGCCGAGCGCACGATCTCGGAGGCGCAGACGCAGCGCGACCGGACCCTGCAGGAGCTGCAGGAGCGCCGCCGCCAGCTGGAGGAGGCCATCGTGCAGCTGCACGGCAGGGAGAGCGCCTACCGCGAGCAGCTGGAGTCCTTCATGGCGGCCCAGCTGGAGGACCTGCGCCGGGCGGAGCGCGTCCTGCCCGACGACGCCGTCGCCGGCTGAGCGGGCCACCGCCCCGCTCTCGACGAGCCGCCACCCCCTGCGGGGTGGCGGCTCGTCGCGTCGTGCGGGGGTGGCGGTCGCTGCCAGCGAACAAGTGAGTCACTTCCCGCTTCCAGTTGCTTACAGACAGTCATATCCCTAGTGTTCCCGGCACGCGGCAGGCGGCCGCGTCGAGCGGAGGGGGACCACGGTGGGCACAGCGGCGACGGGGACGGCGACCACGCGACGGAGCGGGGCGGCGGACGCGCCCGTGCGCTCCCGTTCGGGCGGCGCGGCGCGCGCCGCGGCGGTGCGCGAACTGCCCGTCAAGGACACCGAGGACGCCTGGACGGCCGCCGAGCTGGCCGAGGTCCGCAGCGAGCTGGAGGCCGAGGTCGACCGCCTGGCGCGCCACCTGGACGCCGCGACGAGCTCCTTCTCCGCCCTGGTCGCCGGGGGTGAGGGCGCCGGCGACGACCAGGTCGACCACGGCGCCGCCACGACGGGGCGCGAGCACGAGATGACCATCGCCAACAACGCCCGGGACCTGCTGGAGCAGACCCAGCGGGCCCTGGTCCGCCTGGGCTCCGGTGCGTTCGGCGTGTGCGAGACCTGCTCGGGGCCGATCGGCAAGGCGCGGCTGCAGGCGTTCCCGCGCGTGACGCTCTGCGTGACCTGCAAGGCCCGCGGCGAGCGTCGCTGAGCCCCGGTCACCCGCAGCCGCGCGGCGGTGCGGCCGGTGCCGGGTGCGGGCGGTGACGGACGCGCCCGGCCCGGGCGGCGTGGGAGACTGCCGGGGTCATGACCGATTCCCCGCCGCCCGCCCCCGCGCGACCGCGCCGCACCGCCCTGGCCCTGGCCGTCGCCGCGCTCGTGTACGCGCTGGACCAGGTCACCAAGGTGCTGGCCGTCGCCCACCTGGAGCCGGGGGTCCGGCAGCCGCTCGTCGGGGAGCTGCTGCAGTTCCACCTGATCCGCAACCCCGGGGCGGCGTTCAGCTTCGCCACCGGGAGCACGTGGGTCTTCACCGTGCTGGCCGCCGCGGTGGTCGTCGTGGCCCTGTGGCTGGCGCGGCGGTTGCGCAGCACGGCCTGGGCGCTCGCCTTCGGCTTCCTGCTCGCCGGCGCCGCCGGCAACCTCACCGACCGCCTCCTGCGCGAGCCGGGCTTCGCCCGGGGCCACGTGGTCGACTTCCTCGAGCTGCCGCACTGGCCGATCTTCAACGTCGCCGACGCGAGCATCTGCGCCGCGGCGGTGCTCATCGCGCTGCTGTCGCTGCGGGGTGTCGGCCTGGACGGCGCGCGTGAGGAGCGCGCCGCCCGCGGCGCGGGGGAGGGCTCCCGTGCCTGAGGTCCGCAGCCTGCCGGTCCCGGACGGCCTGGAGGGTGAGCGCGTGGACGCCGCCCTGTCCCGGTTGCTGGGCCTGTCGCGCACCCGCGCCGCGGAGATCGCTGCGGCGGGGGGAGTGCTCGTCGACGGCACCCCGGTCGGCAAGTCCGACCGGGTGCGGGCGGGGGCCTGGCTGGAGGTGCAGGTGCCGGACCCGCCGGCGGCGCCGGCCGTCGTGGCCGAGGCCGTGCCGGGCCTGGTGGTCGTGCACGAGGACGACGACCTCGTGGTCGTCGACAAGCCCGTCGGCGTCGCCGCCCACCCCAGCCCGGGCTGGACGGGGCCGACGGTCGTCGGCGGGCTGGCCGGCGCGGGGTACCGGATCGCGACCTCGGGGGCGGCCGAGCGCCAGGGCGTCGTCCACCGCCTCGACGTGGGCACCTCGGGCCTGATGGTGGTGGCCAAGAGCGAGCAGGCCTACTCCGCGCTCAAACGCGCGTTCAAGGAGCGCACGGTCGAGAAGGTTTACCACGCGCTCGTCCAGGGGCACCCGGACCCGCTGCGCGGCACGATCGACGCCCCCATCGGGCGCCACCCCGGCGGGGCCTACAAGTTCGCCGTGACCGCCGAGGGCAAGCCGTCGGTGACCCACTACGAGGTCCTGGAGGCGTTCCGCGCCGCCGCCCTGGCGGAGGTGCACTTGGAGACGGGGCGCACCCACCAGATCCGCGTGCACTTCTCGGCGCTGCGCCACCCGTGCGTGGGGGACCTGACCTACGGCGCCGACCCGACGCTGGCGGCCCGCCTGGGGGTGCAGCGGCAGTGGCTGCACGCGGTGCGGCTGGGCTTCGAGCACCCGGGCACCGGGCGGCCCGTGGAGTTCACCAGCTCGTACCCGGCCGACCTCGCCACCGCGCTGGAGCGCCTGGCGGACTGAGGCCCGCCCGGCTCCGGCGAGGCTCCCCGGACGTGTCCGGGCGGCCGCCTACGATCGTTCCCGCACCACCCCCGCTGCACCGCTCAGGAGGCGCCCGACCATGGCACCCGCCGACTCCTTCGCCCACCTGCACGTGCACACCGAGTACTCGATGCTCGACGGGGCCGCGAAGGTGGACGACCTCTTCCGGGAGGCCGCCGCCATGGGCATGCCAGCCGTGGCGACCACCGACCACGGCTTCGTCTTCGGCGCCTACGACTTCTGGAAGACCGCGAAGAAGCACGGCGTGAAGCCGATCATCGGCGTGGAGGCCTACCTGACGCCGGGCACCGCCCGCCAGGACAAGACGCGCGTGAAGTGGGGCGACCAGACCACCCGGCCCGGCGACGACGTCTCCGGCTCGGGCTCGTACACCCACATGACCATGCTGGCCGAGAACACCGCCGGCATGCACAACCTCTTCAAGATGAGCTCGCTGGCCTCCCTGGAGGGCTTCCTCTACAAGCCCCGCATGGACCGCGAGCTGCTGAACACGTACGCGAAGGGCATCATCGCCACCACCGGCTGCCCGTCCGGCGAGGTGCAGACCCGCCTGCGGCTGGGGCAGTACGACGAGGCGCGCGCGGCCGCCGCGGAGTTCCGCGACATCTTCGGCGCGGGCAACTTCTTCTGCGAGCTCATGGACCACGGCCTTGACATCGAGAAGCGCGTCCAGGACGACCTGCTCAAGCTCGCCAAGGACCTGGACCTGCCCCTGCTGGCCACCAACGACCTGCACTACACCCAGGCCTCCGACGCGCAGGCGCACGCGGCGCTGCTGTGCGTGCAGTCCGGCTCCACCCTGGCCGACCCCAAGCGGTTCAAGTTCGACGCCGACGAGTTCTACCTCAAGAGCCCCGCGGAGATGCGCCACCTGTGGCGCGACCACCCCGAGGCGTGCGACAACACCCTCCTCATCGCCGAGCGCTGCGAGGTGGAGTTCACCGAGTCCACCGGCGCCTACATGCCGCGCTTCCCCTGCCCGGAGGGGGAGAACGAGGAGAGCTGGTTCGTCAAGGAGGTCTGGAGCGGCCTGGCGGCGCGCTACCCGGGCGGCATCCCCGACGACGTGCGCAAGCAGGCCGACTACGAGATCGAGGTCATCGTCTCCAAGGGGTACGCGGGGTACTTCCTCGTCGTCGCCGACTTCATCAACTGGTCCAAGGAGAACGGCATCCGGGTGGGGCCGGGCCGTGGTTCCGGCGCCGGTTCCATGGCCGCGTACGCCATGAAGATCACCGACCTGGACCCGTTGCGGCACGGCCTGTTCTTCGAGCGGTTCCTGAACCCCGAGCGCATGTCGATGCCCGACTTCGACGTCGACTTCGACGAGCGCCGGCGCGGTGAGGTCATCCAGTACGTCGTGGAGAAGTACGGCACCGACCGCGTCGCCCAGATCGTCACCTACGGCACCATCAAGGCCAAGCAGGCCGTCAAGGACTCCTCCCGGGTCCTGGGTTTCCCGTTCTCGATGGGTGAGCGGATCACCAAGACGATGCCGCCGGCCGTCATGGGCAAGGACATCCCCCTGTCGGGCATCTTCGACCCGAACCACAAGAGGTACTCCGAGGCCGGCGAGTTCCGCGAGCTGTACAAGACGGACCCCGAGGTGATCCGGGTCGTCGACACCGCCCGCGGCCTGGAGGGGCTGAAGCGGCAGTGGGGCGTGCACGCCGCCGGCGTCATCATGTCCTCGGACCCGCTGATCGACCTCATCCCCATCATGAAGCGCGAGGCCGACGGCGCGATCATCACGCAGTTCGACTACCCGACGTGCGAGACGCTCGGGCTGGTCAAGATGGACTTCCTGGGCCTGCGCAACCTCACGATCCTCGACGACGCGCTGAAGAACGTCGTGCTCAACGGCAAGGAGCCCGTCGACCTGGACTCCCTGGAGCTGGACGACCCGGCGACGTACGCCCTGCTCGGGCGCGGCGACACCCTGGGCGTGTTCCAGTTCGACGGCGGCCCGATGCGCTCGCTGCTGCGGCTGATGCGCCCGGACAACTTCGAGGACATCTCCGCGGTCGGCGCGCTGTACCGCCCGGGCCCGATGGGTGCCGGCTCGCACACCGCCTACGCGCTGCGCAAGAACGGCCAGCAGGAGATCACTCCGATCCACCCGGAGCTGGCCGAGGCCCTGGAGGAGGTCCTCTCCACGACCTACGGCCTGATCGTGTACCAGGAGCAGGTCATGTCGATCGCGCAGAAGGTCGCCGGGTACAGCCTCGGCAAGGCCGACCTGCTGCGCCGCGCGATGGGCAAGAAGAAGCGCGAGGTCCTGGACGCCGAGTACGTCGGCTTCGAGGCCGGGATGAAGGAGAACGGGTTCTCCGCCGCCGCGGTGAAGGCCCTGTGGGACGTCCTCGTGCCCTTCTCCGACTACGCCTTCAACAAGGCCCACTCGGCCGCCTACGGGCTGGTGTCCTACTGGACGGCCTACCTCAAGGCGAACTACCCGGCCGAGTACATGGCCGCGGTGCTCACCAGCGTGCGCGACGACAAGGACAAGTCGGCGCTGTACCTCAACGAGTGCCGCCGCATGGGCATCCAGGTGCTGCCGCCGGACGTCAACGAGTCCGACGCCAACTTCACCCCGGTCGGCAAGGACATCCGCTTCGGGCTGACCGCGATCCGCAACGTCGGCGCCAACGTCGTCGACGCGATCGTCGCCGCCCGCGCGGACAAGGGCCGCTACGAGTCGTTCACCGACTTCCTCACCAAGGTGCCGGCGGTGGTGTGCAACAAGCGCACCATCGAGTCGCTCATCAAGGCCGGGGCGTTCGACTCCCTGGGGCACCGCCGCCGCGCGCTGGTCGCCAAGCACGAGGACGCCGTCGACGCCGTCGTGGACGTCAAGCGCAACGAGGCCATCGGCCAGTTCGACCTCTTCGCCGGCCTCGGCGGCGGTGACGACGGCGCGGCGGCCGGCGCCGGGTTCACCGTGGAGATCCCCGACCTGCCCGAGTGGGAGAAGGGCGAGCTGCTGGCCCACGAGCGGCAGATGCTCGGCCTGTACGTCTCCGACCACCCGCTGTTCGGTCTGGAGCACCTGCTGGCCAACGCCTCGGACTGCTCGATCGCCTCCCTGACGGCCGACGACTCCCGCCCGGACGGCTCGCAGATCACCGTCGCCGGCATGATCACCGGCTTGCAGCGCAAGACCACCAAGCAGGGCAACCAGTGGGCGATCGTCACGGTGGAGGACCTCGAGGGCGCCATCGAGTGCCTGTTCTTCCCGCAGGCCTACGCAGCCGTGGCCCCGCTGCTGGCCGAGGACCTCGTAGTCGTGGTCAAGGGCCGGATCAACCGCCGCGACGAGGTGCCCACCATCTACGCCTCCGAGCTGCAGGTGCCCGACGTCAGCGCCACCGACGGCCTGCCCGTGACCGTGTCGCTGCCCACCACCCGCTGCACCCCGCCGGTGGTGGAGCGCCTGCGCGACGTGCTGACCACCCACCCGGGCACCACGGAGGTCCGCCTGCGCCTGACGAAGGCGGGTGGTGGAGCGGGCACCCTGATGCGCCTGGACGACGCGCTGCGGGTCACGCCGAGCCCGGCGCTGTTCGGCGACCTCAAGGCGCTGCTCGGGCCGACGTGCCTGGTGTGACGCCGGGCGAGACGGCCGGTGCGGCGGCGGGTCCCGGGCTCGCGGCACGGCCCCGTCGCGCCCTGCGCGTGCCGCTGGGGCTGCTCTTCGGCCAGGCCGCGGCCGGTGCGCTGCTCGGGGTGCTGTGGTGGGCCGTGGCCCGCCGGCCCGCCGCCTGGATGGTGGGGGAGCCGGTGGTCCTCTCGGCGGCCCAGTACCCGGTCGCGCGCGACGGCGCCTTCGCGGTGCTCACCGCGCTGGCCGGGGTGGCGGCGGGCCTGGTCGTGCTGCGGTCCGCCGGCGCCGACCCGGTGCGGGTGCTCCTGGCCGCGCTGGCCGGTGCGCTGGCCGGTTCGCTGCTGACGGTGGCCGTGGCCGGCGTCCTGCCGCCGTCCGACCCGGCGGAGGTGGCGCACGTGTCGGTGTACGCGTGGGCGGTGGTGCTGGTGCAGCCGCTGGTGCTCAGCTGCGTGGTGGCGGTGGTGACCCTGTCGTCCGCGCTGGTCGACTGGGCGCGCACCGCGGACTGACGCCGGCGCTCAGCCCCGGGCGATCGGCGCGTACCGCCCGCCCGTGGCGGCCAGCAGGTCCTCCGGGGCCAGTTCCACCTGCAACCCCCGCCGCCCGGCGCTGACCAGCACCGTGCCGAACCCCGCCGCGGAGGAGTCCACGACGGTGGGCAGGGGGGTCTTCTGCCCCAGCGGGCTGATGCCGCCGACGACGTACCCGCTGGAGCGCTGGGCGCGGACCGGGTCCGCCATCGCGGCTCGCTTCCCGCCGGCCGCCGCCGCGAGCGCCTTGAGGTCGAGCATCGCCGCGACCGGCACGACGGCGCACACGAGCCGGCCGTCGACGTCGGCGAGCAGCGTCTTGAACACCCGCTCGGCGGTGACCTCCAGGCCCTGCTCCTGCAGCGCCCGCACGGCCTCCTCGCCGTAGGCGGTGCTGGCGGGGTCGTGCTCGTACGGGCGCGCGGTGTGGGCGGTGCCGCGCTCGGCGAGCAGGCGCAGCGCCGGGGTGCCGGTCTCCGCGCGCGCGCCGCGGTGCTTGGCCACGACGGTCCTCCGGTCTCAGTTGGGGTTGGGCGGTTCGCCGGGCAGTTCGGAGGCCGGCACGGTCCCCAGGGCGGCGACCAGGGCGATCTCCCGCTTGAGCAGCGCCAGCTCCTCGGTCAGCCGGGCGCGGGTGTCCGGCGCCTCCAGCAGCCGCTGGCGCTCGCCCAGCGGCAGCACGGCCGCGGCCGCCACGAGGTAGGACAGCACGCCGGGGTCCTCCGGGGCGGTGGACCCGCCGATGCCCAGCTGCTCCCGGTACTCGGTGAACCGGGACTCCACGGCCGCGGCCAGCGCCGCGACGTCCCCGGGCACCGGGGCGTCCTCGTCGTCGTCCTCGTCGTCCTCGCCGTAGGCCTCGACCAGGCCGGTGAGGTAGGGGGTGCCGGCCTCGTCGTCCAGCCCCAGGAGGCGGAAGCGGGTCGCGCCGACGGTGACGACCTCGTAGCGCCCGTCCTCCAGCTCGGTGACCTCGCGCAGCAGGGCGACGCACCCGACCTCGTGCAGGGCCCGCGCGTTCCCGTCGCCGACCTCGTGGCCCTCGCGGATCGCCACCACCCCGAAGCCCTTGAGGCCGTCGCGGTCCTCGGCGACGAGGTCCTGCACGAGGCGCCGGTAGCGCGGCTCGAAGACGTTCAGCGGCAGCACGAGCCCGGGGAAGAGCACGCTGCCGAGGGGGAACAGGGGCAGGCGCTGGGGCACCGGCGCAGTCTAGGCGCCCGCGCCCGCCGGGCGCCCGGGCCGCGAGGCGCGCGTCCGTACACTCGTGCCGTGACCACCGCCGCCCAGCCCGCCGCCCCGGCGCCCGCCGCGGGCACCGCCCCCGCGCTGCGCCGCACCGACCTGCGCGGCCGCGCCCTCGACGCGATGGCGCTGCGCTCGGTCCTGCCCCGCGCGGAGGTCGACGTGGCCGCCGCGCTGGCCACCGTCGCCCCCCTCTGCGAGGACGTGCGCGCCCGCGGCACCGCCGCCCTGGTGGAGCTGACCGAGCGCTTCGACGGCGTGCGCCTGAGCGATGTGCGCGTGCCCCGCGAGGCGCTGCGCACCGCCCTGGCCCGGCTGGACCCGCGGGTGCGCGAGGCCCTGGAGGAGAGCGTGCGCCGTGCGCGCCTGGTGCACGCCGACCAGCGCCGCTCCGACGTCACCACCCGCCTGGCCGACGGCGGCACCGTCACCGAGCGCTGGGTGCCCGTGGACCGCGTGGGCCTGTACGTGCCCGGCGGGCGGGCGGTGTACCCCTCCAGCGTCGTGATGAACGTGGTGCCGGCGCAGGAGGCGGGCGTGGCCTCCATCGCGGTGACCAGCCCGGCGCAGCGGGAGCACGGCGGCCTGCCGCACCCGACGATCCTCGCCGCCTGCGAGCTGCTGGGCGTGGACGAGGTGTACGCGGTCGGCGGTGCGCAGGCGGTGGCGATGTTCGCCTACGGGGCGCGCGACGCGGCCGGGGACGTCGTGGTGGCGCCGGTGGACGTGGTGACCGGTCCGGGCAACATCTACGTCGCCTCCGCCAAGCGGTACGTGCAGGGCGTGGTCGGCATCGACTCCGAGGCCGGTCCCACCGAGATCGCGGTGCTGGCCGACGACACCGCCGACGCTCGGCACGTCGCGGCGGACCTGATCAGCCAGGCGGAGCACGACCCGATGGCCGCGGCGGTGCTCGTCACGCCCTCGGTGGCGCTGGCCGACGCCGTCGAGGCGGCGCTCGCCGAGCGCGTCCCGCAGGCCAAGCACGCCGAGCGCATCGCGCAGGCGCTGGGCGGCAGCCAGTCCGGGATCGTCCTCGTCGACGACGTCGACGCGGGGGTCGCCGTGGTGGACGCCTACGCCGCCGAGCACCTCGAGGTGCAGACCGCCGACGCGCGCGCGGTCGCCGCCCGGGTGCGCAACGCCGGCGCCGTCTTCGTCGGCGCCCACTCGCCGGTGTCGCTGGGCGACTACTGCGCCGGCTCCAACCACGTGCTGCCCACCGGCGGCACGGCGGCGCACTCCGGGGGCCTGAGCGTGCAGACGTTCCTGCGCGCCGTGCACGTCGTCGACTACGACGAGGCGGCGCTGCGCGAGGTCGCCGGCCACGTGGTGGCGCTGGCGGAGTCCGAGGACCTGCCCGCCCACGGGCAGGCCGTCACGGCGAGGTTCTCGTGAGCGAGCAGCCGCGGCCGGGGGAGCCCGGCGAGGAGCCCTCGGAGGCGCTGGGCGAGGACTTCGACTTCGACGCGGCCTTCCAGCGCGAGTTCGGCCCCAAGCCGCCGGTCCGCTCGGTGCTGGTGGCGCCGGTGGCGGACGCCGGCAAGCTCGCCGAGGTCTGCACGCTCGCCGGGGTGCGCGCCCACGTCGTGCCCGTGCGCGGGCTGGGGTGCGTCCTGGTCACCCACGACCCGGCCACCGGTGAGGACGACGTGCGCTCGCTGTCGGCGGTCCTGCGCCAGGTGGAGCTGCTGCTGCTGACGGTGCGCGAGGAGTCCATCGACGGGCAGAGCTGGACCGCGGGCGAGCGCGGTCCGGACCCCAGGCCCGGCCTGCTGCTGTCCGTGTGGCCCGACCAGGTGCAGCAGCTCGTGCTCGGCCGCCTCGACCCCGCCGAGGCGGCGGGGGCCGCGCAGGGCGGCGAGGGCAACCGCCTCGGCGCCTTCTGGAAGCTGTTCAAGGGCCGTCCCGACTCCTGACCGCGACGCGTCCCGGCCGGCGCCGGGGTGCTGGAGGTGGACCATGCGCATCGTCGTCACCGACTGCGACCACGACTCCCTCGACGTCGAGCGGCGCGTCGCCCGGGAGGGCGGCGCCGAGCTGCTCGTCGCCCCGCCCGGTGGTCGGGAGGAGCTGGTGGCCGCCGCGACCGGTGCCGACGGCCTCGTCGTGCAGTACGCCCGCGTCGACGCCGCCCTGCTCGACGCCCTGCCGACCGTGCGCGTGGTGAGCCGCTACGGCGTCGGGGTGGACACCGTCGACGTCGCCGCCTGCACCGAGCGCGGCGTCCTCGTGTGCAACGTGCCCGACTACGGCACGGAGTCGGTCTCCGACCACGCGATCGCGCTGGCGCTGACCGCCGCGAGGCGCATCGCGTGGATGGACCGGAGCGTGCGCGCCGGCACGGCGAGCCTGGACGCGGTGCGCCCGCTCCACCGGTTCGCCGGCCGGGTCTTCGGCGTCGTCGGTCTCGGCCTCATCGGGGCGGCCACCGCCCGCAAGGCCGCGGGTCTCGGGTACGAGGTGATCGGCGCCGACCCCCGGTACGAACCCGGCAGCTCGGTGGCCGGGGTGCCGGTCGTCGACCTGCCGGACCTGCTGCGGCGCTCGCAGGTGATCTCCCTCCACGTGCCCCTGACCGACGCCACGCGCGGCCTGCTCGGTGCGGACGAGCTGGCACTGGTCCGCCCGGACGCGGTTCTCGTCAACACCGGGCGCGGCGGCGTGGTGGACACCGCTGCGCTGGTCGACGCCCTGCGCGAGGGGCGCCTGCACGGCGCGGGTCTCGACGTGCACGACGTCGAGCCGCTCCCCACCGACCACCCCCTCACGGCGCTCGACACGGTCGTGCTCACCCCGCACCTCGCCTGGTACTCCGAGGAGTCCTACGAGGAGCTGAAGCGCCGCACGGTGCAGAACGCCGTCGACGCCTGCGCGGGGCGCCGTCCCCGCGACGTCGTCAACCCCCGGGTGCTCGCCGACGGGCGAGCCGCCCGCTGAACCGCGCGTCGTGGAGGAGCACCCCGTGGACGTCCTGACCGCCCTGGCGAACCACCGCGTCGTGCCCGTCGTCGTCCTCGACGACGCCGCGCACGCCGACCCGCTCGCCGCCGCCCTGGTCGCCGGCGGCCTGCCCGTCGCGGAGATCACCTTCCGCACCCCCGCCGCGGAGGAGTCGATCCGGCGGGTGGCCGCGCGCGGCGACGTCCTCGTCGGCGCCGGCACCGTGCTGACGCCCGCGCAGGTCGACCGCGCGGTCGCCGCCGGGGCGGCGTACGTCGTCTCCCCGGGCCTGAGCCGGGCCGTCGTGGAGCGCTGCGCCGAGCACGGCGTGCCCGTCCTGCCGGGCGCCGTCACCGCCACCGAGGTGCAGGCGGCGCTCGAGCTGGGCGTCGGCACGGTGAAGTTCTTCCCCGCCGGGACCTCCGGCGGCCCGGCGGCCGTGCGCGCCCTGTCCGCCCCGTTCCCCGACGTGCGCTTCGTCCCCACCGGCGGGGTGGGGCCGGCGAACCTGCACGAGTGGCTCGCGCTGCCCGCCGTCACCGCCGTCGGCGGGTCCTGGATGGTGCCGCGCGAGCGCATCGCGGCCGGCGACCTCGCCGCCGTGCGGGCCCTCACCGCCGAGGCCGTCGCCCTGGCGGCCCGGTGAGCCGGCGGGAGGAGCTCGTGCGGCTGCGCCCGGCGGACCGGTGCCGCTGGGACCTGGTCTCCCTCGGCGAGGTCATGCTCCGCTTCGACCCCGGCGAGGGCCGCATCCGCACCGCGCGCCGCTTCGACGTGTGGGAGGGCGGCGGGGAGTACAACGTGGCCCGGGGGCTGCGCCGCTGCTTCGGCCGGCGCACGGCCGTGGTCACCGCGCTCGTCGACGACGAGGTCGGGCGACTGGTCGAGGACCTCGTCCTCACCGGCGGCGTCGACACCGCGCTGGTGCGCTGGGTCCCCGGTGACGGGGCCGGTCGCACCGTGCGCAACGGCCTGAACTTCGTCGAGCGGGGTTTCGGGGTGCGCCGCTCCGTCGGCGTCTCGGACCGGGGGAGCACCGCGGTCAGCGGCCTGCGGCCCGGGGACGTCGACTGGGACGACCTCTTCGGCCGGCAGGGGGTGCGCTGGTTCCACACCGGCGGCATCTTCGCCGCGCTGTCGGACACGACGGCCGAGGTGGCCGCCGAGGCGCTGGCCGCGGCCCGCCGGCACGGCACCGTCACCTCCTACGACCTGAACTACCGGCCGAGCCTGTGGACCGGGCGCGGCGGCGCCGGCGCCGCGCAGGAGCTGAACCGGCGCCTCGTCGAGCACGTCGACGTCCTGCTCGGCGCGGGGCTGGCGGGCCTGCCCGGGAACGGCGGCGACCCGGCCGAGCGGGTCCTGGCCGACGCGGCCGCGAACCCGGGCCTGCGGGTGGTCGCCACCACGCACCGCCGCGTGCTCTCCGCCTCCCGCAACGACTTCGGGGCGGTCGCCTGGTCGCGGCCCACCGGCCTCGTCGAGGGGCGGACGCTGCGCGACGTCGCGGTGCTGGACCGCATCGGCAGCGGCGACGCGTTCAGCGCCGGGCTCGTCCACGGGTTGCTGGAGGGCGCACCGCTGCAGCGCGCGGTCGCCCTCGGCGTCGCGCACGGCGCCCTGGTGATGACCACGCCCGGCGACTCCTCGGCGGCCTCGCTCGCCGACGTCGAGGCGGTGGCGGCCGCGGGGGAGGCCTCGGTGCTGCGCTGACGGTGCGGCACCCGTGACCGCGCGGCCGTGGGGTCAGCGCTGCAGGACGACGACGACCTCGGAGTCGGTGACCCGGTCCAGCCCCGCCGTGAACCCGGCCACCTGCGCCTCGGTGCCGACCTCGAGGGCGACCTCCTGCCCGGCCACCTCCAGCCGCGCCGAGCCGTCCCCGGCCTCCAGCAGCCGCGCCTCCACCCCGAGCACCGACACCTCCGGCCGGCCGTCGCGCGGGAACGTCACCGTGCAGCCGTCCAGGGTGCAGTCCGCGCTCGCGCCGCTCTCGGTGGAGGCGCTGCACGAGGCGGCGCCCAGGCCGAGCACGAGGCAGGTCAGGGCGGCGGGGAGGCGTCTCACCCCTCGATGCTAGGCGGCGGCCGGCCCGTCCGGCCGCCGCCGCTCCTCTGGGATGATGCCGCCGTGACCACCGACACCACGCGCCCGCCGGCCCGGGGAACCGCCCTGGACGACCTCCCGCTGCGCGAGGACCTGCGCGGCGAGCACCCCTACGGCGCCCCGCAGCTGCACGTGCCGGTGGTGCTCAACGTCAACGAGAACCCGTACCCGGTCGCCCCCGAGGTCGTCGCCGACATCGCCGAGGCCGTCGCCCGCGCCGCCGGCGGCCTGAACCGCTACCCGGACCGCGAGTTCCTCGACCTGCGCGCCGACCTCGCCGCGTTCCTGCGCACCGAGTCCGGTGCCGAGCTCGCCCCGGAGCAGGTGTGGGCCGCCAACGGCTCCAACGAGGTCATGCTCCACGTGCTGCAGGCCTTCGGCGGCCCCGGCCGCACCGCGCTCAGCTTCGCCCCCACCTACTCCATGTACCCGGAGTACGCGCGCGACACCCTGACCCGCTGGGTCACCGGCCGGCGCGCCGACGACTTCACCCTCGACGTCGAGCACGCCCGGGCGCAGATCGCCGAGCACCGCCCCTCCGTGGTGCTGCTGGCCAGCCCGAACAACCCCACCGGCACCGCCCTGCCGCCGGCCACCGTCGAGGCGGTCCTCGACGCCGTGGACGCGCTGCCGCAGCGCGCGGTCGTCGTCGTCGACGAGGCGTACGGGGAGTTCCGCCGCACCGGGGTGCCGAGCGCCCTGGAGCTGCTGCCCCGGCACGGCAACCTCGCGGTCAGCCGCACCATGAGCAAGGCGTTCTCCCTGGCCGGTGCGCGCGTGGGCTACCTCGCCGCGGCCCCCGCCCTCGTCGACGCGCTGCGCATCGTGCGGTTGCCCTACCACCTCTCGGCCGTCACGCAGGCCGTCGCGCGCGCCGCGCTGAAGCACTCCGCCACGCTGCTGTCCACCGTCGACGAGCTGCGCGCCCGCCGCGACGAGACCGTGCAGTGGCTGCGGGGCAACGGGTACCGGGTCGCCGACTCCGACGCGAACTTCGCGCTGTTCGGCACCTTCGCCGATCGCCACGCGGTCTGGCAGGGCCTGCTGGAGCGCGGGGTCCTCATCCGCGAGACCGGCCCCGACGGCTGGCTGCGGGTGAGCATCGGAACAGAGGACGAGATGGCGGCGTTCCGCAAGGCGCTGACCGAGGTCGACGGGGAGAAGAAGTGAGCCGCACCGCGCGCATCGAGCGCAGCACGTCCGAGTCCAGCGTCCTGGTCGAGCTCGACCTCGACGGCACCGGGCGCACCGAGATCGACACCACGGTGCCGTTCTACGACCACATGCTCACCGCCCTGGGCAAGCACTCCCTCATGGACCTCACCGTCCGCGCGAAGGGCGACACCCACATCGACGTGCACCACACGGTGGAGGACACCGCCATCGTCCTCGGCCAGGCGTTCCGGCAGGCCCTGGGCGACAAGAGCGGCATCCGGCGCTTCGCCGACGCCACCGTCCCGCTCGACGAGGCCCTCGCGCACGTCGTCGTCGACGTCTCCGGCCGGCCCTACTGCGTGCACACCGGTGAGCCCGACGGGCAGGAGTTCCACCTCATCGGCGGGCACTTCACCGGCTCGCTGACCCGCCACGTGCTGGAGAGCTTCGCCTTCCACGCGCAGATCGCCCTGCACGTGCGCGTCCTCGCCGGCCGCGACCCCCACCACGTCGTCGAGGCCCAGTTCAAGGCCCTCGCCCGCGCCCTGCGCTACGCCGTCGAGCCCGACCCGCGCGTGCAGGGCGTGCCGTCCACCAAGGGAGCCCTGTGAGCAAGCGCGTCGTCGTCCTGGACTACGGCTTCGGCAACGTCCGCTCCGCCGTGCGCGCGCTGGAGCACGTCGGAGCCGACGTCGAGCTGACCGGCGACCGGCGGGCGGCGCTGGAGGCCGACGGGCTGCTGGTGCCCGGGGTCGGTGCCTTCGCCGCCGTCAACGCCGGCCTGGAGGCCATCGGCGGCGGCTCCATCGTCGACCAGCGCCTGGCCGGCGGCCGCCCGGTGCTGGGCATCTGCGTGGGGCTGCAGGTGATGTTCGAGACCTCCACCGAGCCCGGCGACGGGGTGAAGGAGGGGCTGGGCCAGTGGCCCGGCACCGTCGAGCGCCTGCCCGCGCAGGTCGTCCCGCACATGGGGTGGTCCACCGTGCAGCCCCCGGCCGGTTCCGTGCTGTTCGACGGGGTCGAGGACGAGCGGTTCTACTTCGTGCACTCCTACGCCGTGCAGCGCTTCGACTTCGTGGACACCACCGCCGGGCGCGTCCAGCCGCCGCAGGTGACGTGGGCCGAGCACGGGGTCCGCTTCGTGGCCGCCGTGGAGAACGGCGCCCTGACGGCCACCCAGTTCCACCCCGAGAAGTCCGGCGACGCCGGGGCGCAGCTGCTGCGCAACTGGGTCGCCTCGCTCGGCTGAGCCCCGCGGGCGCCGGTCGCGCACGGCCCGGCGCCCGCGGCCCCGGGGCGTCCGTAGACTGCCCGCCCGTGACCAGCGCCTCCCCGCAAGCCCCCCGGCTCCAGCTCCTGCCCGCCGTCGACGTCGCCGACGGCCAGGCCGTCCGCCTCGTGCAGGGCGAAGCCGGCAGCGAGACCTTCTACGGCTCCCCCCTGGAGGCGGCCCTCGCCTGGCAGGAGGCCGGTGCCGAGTGGATCCACCTCGTCGACCTCGACGCCGCCTTCGGGCGCGGCTCCAACCGCGAGCTGCTCGCCGACGTCGTCGGCCGCCTCGACGTCGCCGTGGAGCTGTCCGGCGGGATCCGCGACGACGCCTCCCTCGAGGCGGCCCTGGCCACCGGCTGCCGCCGGGTGAACCTCGGCACCGCCGCGCTGGAGGACCCGGAGTGGACCCGCTCCGCCATCGCCCGCCACGGCGACCGCATCGCCGTCGGCCTCGACGTGCGCGGCACCACGCTCGCCGCGCGCGGCTGGACCCGCGAGGGCGGGGACCTGTGGGACGTCCTGGCCCGCCTGGACGCCGACGGCTGCGCCCGCTACGTCGTCACCGACGTCACCAAGGACGGCACCCTGCGCGGGCCGAACACCGAGCTGCTGCGCGAGGTCTGCGCGCGCACGAGCGCCCCGGTCGTCGCCTCGGGCGGGGTCTCCAGCCTGGACGACCTGCGCGTCCTGCGCGAGCTGGTCCAGGCGGGCGTCGAGGGCGCCATCGTGGGCAAGGCGCTGTACGCCGGGGCGTTCACCCTGCCGCAGGCCCTGGACGTGGCGGGCCGGCCCTGACCACGCCGCCCGCGGGTTCGCGCGGCACCGACTCCGCCGGTGTCCCGTGGGCCGGGCGCACCCTGCTGCCCAACCCGTTCACCGGGGACGAGGGCCGTCGCGCGCCCGGGCTGGCGCGGGCGCTGGACGACTGGGCCGGGGCCCGCGACGGCGCAGCCTCCCCCGAGCAGCTGCTGCGGGCGGAGGCGCGCGTGGTGGCTCAGCTGGCGGCCAGCAGGGTCTTCGCCCCGGTCGTCGCCGTCCTCGGCGAGCAGGAGGTCGTGGCCGCCGGTCCCGCGGGGGACAAGAGCGCCGACATGGCGCTGGCCCTGCTGACGCAGCCCGACGGCCGCCGGGGCCTGCCCCTGTTCACCGACCTCGACGCCCTGGCCTCCTGGCGCGCGGACGCGCGCCCCGTGCCGGTGCCCGCCGCCCGGGCGGCGCTGTCGGGCGTCCAGGAACGGTGCGAGGTGCTCGTGCTGGACCCGGCCGGCCCGGTGCGCTTCGTGGTGCGCGGCACCGCGCTGCGAGCGCTCGCGCAGGAGCGCGAGTGGGTGCCCGCCCCCTTCGACGGCGCCGTGGAGGCCGCCGTGACGGACGCGCTGGCGGACCTGGTGCAGGTGCGCGGCGTGCGGCTCGAGGCCGCTCCCGTCGCGGAGCTGCGCGTCGTCGTCGGGGTGGCGCCCGGGCTGGACCGCGCCGGCGTGGAGTCGCTCACGGCCCGGCTGGCCGAGCGGCTGGCGGCCTGCCCGGTCGTGACCGAGCGCGCGGAGTCCCTGGAGCTGACGCTCCTGCCGGCGCCGTGAAGCCGTCCCGCGGACGGGGGGGGCTCCAGGGCGCCGGCCGGCGCGTCTCAGGACGCGACGGGGGCCTGCGGCGCGTCGGCCGGGGCGTCGGCCGCCTCCTGCGCGTCGGCGGCCACCGCCGTCCGGCGCTGGCGGATGGCCCACGCCGCGCCGGCCCCGGCCGCCAGCAGCGCGACCGCCGGCATCCACGGCTTGTTGAGGGCGTCGCCCAGCAGGCGGTCCACCGAGTAGCGCCCGGGGCCCGCCACGGCCAGGGCGGTGCTGGCCAGCCCGAGCACGGCCGGGTACTCCAGCCCCCCGGACGTGGCCCAGAAGCCGTTGGGGGCGTGGACCGTGGCGGCGGCGGCCATCGTCGCCGCCGCGGTGGCACCGGCCGCCGGGGTGGCCAGGCCCAGGGCCAGCAGCGCCCCGCCGCCCGTCTCCGCCAGGCCCGCCGCCAGCGCGCTGCGCCGGCCGGGCCGGAAGCCCATGGCGTGCATGGCGCCCTGCGTGCCCTCCAGGCCCCCGCCGCCGAACGCCCCGAAGAGCTTCTGCGCCCCGTGCGCGGCCAGGGTGGCACCCACCCCCGCGCGCAGCACCAGCCGGGCCAGGTCGCTCCTGCGGGTCCCGCCCGCGCGGCTGCTCAGCGTGTAGCTGACCGTCTCGCTCACCGTCTCGCTCACCGTGTCCTCGTCCTCCGTCCCGCGGGGCCGGTGCCCCGGTCCTGCGACACTCAACCACTGCACCGCTCCGCGGGCGCGGTGCGGGGGCGGGGTGCGGGTCAGACCACGCTGCCGGTCAGCCGCTCGCCGGGCCCCTTCCCCGGCGGGTCCGGCACCGGGGAGGCCTCCCGGAACGCCAGCTGCAGGGAGCGCAGGCCGTCGCGCAGCGAACGCGCGTGCTGCCCGCCGAGGTCCGGCGCGGAGGTCGTGACCAGGCCGGCCAGGGCGGTGATGAGGATGCGGGCCTCCGCCAGGTCCAGGTGGTCGGCGGCGTCGGGTCCCTCGGCCAGGCCGCACTTGACGGCCGCTGCGCTCATGAGGTGCACCGCGGCCGTGGTGACGACCTCGACGGCGGGCACGTCGGCGATGTCGCGGGCCAGTTCCCGCGCGTGGTCGTGGGCGGGCTCGTGGGCGGGGCCCGCGACCGGGTCCACGGGCTGGGGGGTGGGGTCGGGCTGCATGCTGCTACCCTGACAGGTGACCGACCGGCTCACGTCACCGGTCCGCGCCTGGCGCGGGCGGGCGTTCGTGGGGCCGGAGCGTGAAGCGGAGGCCTCCTCCCACCCCGGTGCGCACGCGCGCCGCGGGTCCCGGTCCCTCCCCCGTCCGCGGGGGAGCAAGGCGTCGTCGTCGCCCTCGTGCGTCGCGGTGCCGGATCAGGCAGGCCTCCGTGCACGTCCGAGCGCGGGGGCCTTCTCCGTGTCCGGCGGCCCCGCCCGACGACGAAGGAGCAGCACATCAGCGAGCCCCGCATCAACGACCGCATCCGTGTTCCCGAGGTGCGGCTCGTGGGCCCCAACGGTGAACAGGTCGGCATCGTGCGCGTCGAGGACGCGCTGCGGCTGGCGGACGAAGCGGGTCTCGACCTGGTCGAGGTCGCTCCGACGGCGCGACCGCCGGTCTGCAAGCTCATGGACTTCGGCAAGTTCAAGTACGAGTCCGACATGAAGGCCCGCGAAGCGCGCAAGAACCAGACCAACACGATCCTCAAGGAGATCCGCTTCCGCCTGAAGATCGACCCGCACGACTACGGCACGAAGAAGGGCCACGTCGAGCGGTTCCTCAAGGCGGGGGACAAGGTCAAGGTGATGATCATGTTCCGCGGTCGCGAGCAGTCGCGTCCCGAGATGGGCTTCCGGCTGCTGCAGCGCCTCGCGGAGGACGTCGCCGACCTCGGCAGCGTCGAGAGCTCGCCGCGCCAGGACGGCCGCAACATGGTGATGGTCATCGGGCCGCACAAGAAGAAGGCCGAGGCCAAGGCCGAGGAGCGTCGCCGCAAGGACTCCGAGGCCGCCGCCGACCAGGCCGGCGACTCGTCGCAGCCCTCGCAGGACGAGGGCGCGCAGCCCGGCCAGACGGCCGCCACCGCGTCCTGACGCCAGGCGCGCGGCCGGGCCCGTCCAGCCGGCGGGCCCGGTCCCGCGCGCCCACAGACCCACGCCGGGCACCACCCGGCACCGACCACAGGAGAGACCCCGTGCCCAAGAACAAGACCCACTCCGGCGCCAAGAAGCGGTTCCGCATCACCGGCTCCGGCAAGGTCATGCGCGAGCGCGCCAACAAGCGCCACCTGCTCGAGGTCAAGCCGAGCACCCGCACCCGCCGTCTCTCCATGGACGCCGTGGTGGCCCCCGCGGACGTCAAGAAGATCAAGAAGCTCCTGGGTCGCTGACCGCCGCCACCACCCGCACACCCCCCGCGCGGAGCGCGCGGCCGTCGCCGACGGCCCGCTGACGCCCGCGCACGACGAGCAAGGAGAACCCCCGTGGCACGCGTGAAGCGCGCAGTCAACGCCCAGAAGAAGCGTCGCGTCGTCCTCGAGCAGGCCAGCGGCTACCGCGGCCAGCGCTCGCGGCTGTACCGCAAGGCGAAGGAGCAGGTCACCCACTCCCTCGTCTACGCGTACCGCGACCGCAAGGCGCGCAAGGGCGACTTCCGCCGCCTGTGGATCCAGCGGATCAACGCCGCGGCGCGCGCCGAGGGCATGACCTACAACCGGTTCATCCAGGGCCTGAAGGCCGCCGGCATCGAGGTCGACCGCCGCATGCTGGCCGAGCTGGCCGTCTCGGACGCCCCCGCGTTCGCCGCCCTGGTGAAGACCGCCAAGGCCGCCGTGCCGGCCACCCCGGTCGCCGAGGGTTCCGCTGCCTGAGCAGCGCCGGCACCACCCCGCACGCCCGGCAGCGGCCGTGCTGACCGATCCGCGCTCCGCGCGGGTCCGGTCGGTGCGGTCGCTGACCGGGCGTGCGGCGCGTTCGCGGCACGGTCGGTTCCTCGCCGAGGGACCGCAGGCCGTGCGGGAGGCCGTGGCCGCCCACGCCGCCGGGCCCGCGCCGGTGGTGCTGGAGCTGTACGCCACGCAGGAGGCCGCCCAGCGCCACGCCGCGATCGTGACGGCCGCCGCCGAGCACGGCGTGCGCGTGTGGACGGTCGCCGAGGACGTCCTGGCGGCCATGACCGACACCGTGACCCCGCAGGGCCTGGTGGCGGTCTGCCCCACCGCGACCACCGCGCTGGAGGACGTCCTGGCCCGCCGGCCGCGTCTGGTGGCCCTGCTGGACCGCGTGCGCGACCCCGGCAACGCCGGCACGGTCCTGCGCGCCGCGGACGCCGCCGGCGCCGACGCCGTGGTGCTCACCGCCGGGAGCGTGGACGTCTTCAACCCCAAGTGCGTGCGCTCGACCGCCGGCAGCCTGTTCCACCTGCCCGTGGTCGTCGGCGTGCCGCTGGACGGGGCCGTGCGGGACCTGCAGCGCGCCGGCTGCGCGGTGCTGGCCGCCGACGGCGCCGGCGAGCTGGACCTGGACGACCTGGCGGACGCCGCCGCCGTCGGGGCGGGAGCGCCGGTCGACCTGACCGCCCCCACGGCGTGGTTGTTCGGCAACGAGGCCGCGGGCCTGGACGACGCCGGCCGCGCCGCCGCGGACGCCGTGGTGCGCGTCCCGCTGCACGGGCGCGCCGAGAGCCTGAACCTCGCCACCGCCGCGGTGGTGTGCCTGTACGCGAGCGCGCGCGCCCAGCGCCGGCGCTGAGACCGCGCGGCCCGGCGCGTCGCCGCGCGCGGCGATCCGCCGCCCATGCCCTAGCCTCGGCCCGTGCCCGAGCCGAGGGGGTCGACCGGGGCCGCTGACGCGGCGGCGCCCCCGGTGCTGCGCCCGCACGGGCGCGCCGGGGGTCCGGACGGTGCCGGCGGCGACGCCCTCGTCCCCCTGGACGAGCTGCCCGACGGGGTCGTGCTCGTCGGCGCGGACCGGCGCATCACGGCCGTCAACGCCGCCGCGGCGGCGCTGCTGGGCCGCGAGCGGGACGCCCTCGTGGGCTCGGACGTGCGCCGCGCCCTGCCCCTGCAGGACACCTCCGGGCGCCGCTGGTGGGACGTGGTCGACCCCTCCCTCGACTCCTCCGACGGGCACTCCGAGCGCATGCTGCTGCTGCCGGGCGGACGGGAGCTGCTCGTCACCGCCCGCTACGTGCGCTCCGGGGCCGGGGAGGTGCAGCGGGCGGTGGTGGCCCTGCGCGGCACCGGCGAGCGGCGACGCGCCGAGTCCGACGCGGCCAGCCTCATCGCGACCGTCGCGCACGAGCTGCGTTCCCCGCTGACGTCGGTGAAGCAGTTCACGGCCAGCCTGCTGCGCCGCTGGGACCGCTTCACCGACGAGCAGAAGCGCCTCATGCTCTCCACGGTGCAGGCGGACGCCGAGCGCGTCACCCGGCTGGTGGGCGACCTGCTGGACGTCTCGCGGGTCGACACCGGGCGCCTGCACGTGCACCGCCGGCCGGTGGACCTGCCGGCCCTGGTGCGCGAGCACGTCGAGCGGCTGCGGGTGGCCGGCTACGAGGACGACCGCTTCGAGCTGCGGCTGGGCGGCGCGCTGCCGGAGCTGTGGGCGGACCCGGACCGGCTGGCGCAGGTGGTCACCAACCTGGTCGAGAACGCCGTTCGGCACGGCGCCGGCACGGTGGTCATCACCCTGGCCCACGACCCCGCGCTGGACCCGGCCGAGCCGGGCGAGGTGGTCCTGACGGTCGACGACGCCGGCGAGGGCGTGCCGCCGGAGAACCGGCCGTACGTCTTCTCCAAGTTCTGGCACGGAGGCAGCCGCAGCGGCACGGGACTGGGCCTGTACGTCACCCGCGGCCTGGTGGAGGCCCACGGCGGGGACGTGCAGGTGTCCGCCTCACCGGCCGGGGGCGCGCGCTTCCGGGTCCGGCTGCCGGCCGGGGAACCGCCCGCTCCGCGGTGACGGTGCGCCCGGGGCGTCTGCGAGGATCGTCCGCATGCCCGCGGCCGGGGACGTCCGGCCGCCGACCGGGAGGAGACGTCGCACCCGATGCCTGCTGAACCCGCCGCCGAGGCGGCCGACGGCCCGCTGGGGGAGGCGGCCGTGCAGGCCGCCCTCGACGCGGCGCTCGCGGCGGTCGCCGCCGCCGGCGACCTGGAGGAGCTGAAGGCCGCCCGCCTCGCCCACGCCGGGGACCGCAGCCCGCTGGCGCTGGCGAACCGGGCCATCGGCTCGCTGCCCGGCCCGGCCAAGGCCGCCGCGGGCAAGCGCGTGGGCACCGCTCGCGGCCTCCTGAACCGGGCGATCGCCGAGCGCACCGAGGTCCTGCGCGCGCAGGAGGAGGAGCGGGTCCTGCGCGCGGAGGTCGTGGACGTCACCCTCCCCGCGCGCCGCCCGGAGCGGGGGGCGCGCCACCCGCTGCCGCTGCTCACGGAGCGGGTCGCGGACGTGTTCACCGCGATGGGCTGGGAGGTCGCGGAGGGGCCCGAGGTCGAGGCGGAGTGGTTCAACTTCGACGCCCTGAACTTCGACGCCGACCACCCGGCGCGGCAGATGCAGGACACCTTCTACGTCGCGGGCGAGGACGGCGCCACCTCGTCGGGGCTGGTGCTGCGCACGCACACCTCGCCCGTGCAGGCGCGTTCCCTGCTCACCCGCGGGGTGCCGCTGTACGTGGTGTGCCCCGGCAAGGTCTTCCGCACCGACGAGCTGGACGCCACGCACACCCCGGTGTTCCACCAGCTGGAGGGCATCGCGATCGACGAGGGCCTGACGATGGCGCACCTGAAGGGCACCCTGGACCACTTCGCCCGGGCGATGTTCGGCGACGCCGTCCAGACGCGCTGGCGCCCGGCCTTCTTCCCGTTCACCGAGCCCAGCGCCGAGCTGGACCTGCGCTTCTCCCTGGGGCGGGACGCCGAGCGCGGCTGGATCGAGTGGGGCGGCTGCGGCATGGTCAACCCGAACGTGCTGCGCGCGTGCGGGATCGACCCGGAGCGCTACCAGGGCTTCGCCTTCGGGATGGGGATCGAGCGGACGCTGATGTTCCGCAACGGGGTGACGGACATGCGCGACATGGTGGAGGGCGACGTGCGGTTCAGCCGGGCGTTCGGCGTGGAGGACCTGTCGGCGTCGGGGGTGGCCGACGTCCTGGGCGGGCGCGTGCCGGCCACCGCCGGCGAGGGGGAGGACGAGCTCTGATGCGCGTGCCGCTGAGCTGGCTGGCCGAGCACGTCGACCTGGAACCCGGGGCGCGCGGCGCGGACGTCGCCGCCGCCCTGGTGCGGGTCGGCCTGGAGGAGGAGGGCGTCCACACCTCCGGGGTGACGGGCCCGCTCGTCGTCGGGCGGGTGCTGGACCTGGCGCCGGAGCCGCAGAAGAACGGCAAGACGATCAACTGGTGCCACGTCGACGTCGGCGCGCAGCTGAACGGTCCCGACGGGCACCGCGGCATCGTCTGCGGCGCGCACAACTTCGCCGCCGGCGACAGCGTCGTGGTGGCGCTGCCGGGCGCGGTGCTGCCGGGGGGTTTCGCGATCGCCGCCCGCAAGACGTACGGGCACGTGTCCGACGGGATGATCTGCTCGGCGAAGGAGCTCGGCCTGGGCGCCGACCACTCCGGCATCATCGTGCTGGAGCGCCACCTGCCCGGCGTGGAGGTCGCTCCGGGCCAGGACGCGCTGGCGCTGCTGGGCCTGGCCGAGGAGACCGTCGAGGTCAACGTCACCCCCGACCGCGGGTACTGCTTCAGCGTGCGCGGCATCGCCCGCGAGTACGCGCACGGCACCCGGCGCCCCGTCGCGGAGGTGTTCCACGACCCGGTCGACGTGGTGGTGCCCGAGGCGGGAGGCCCGGGGCACCCGGTGCGCCTGGCCGACGACGCGCCGGTCCGCGGCGCGGTGGGCTGCGACCGCTTCGTCGCCCGCGTCGTGCGCGGCATCGACCCGGCGGCACCGACCCCGCGCTTCGTGGCGGACCGGCTGCGGCAGGCGGGCATGCGGTCCGTCTCCCTGGCCGTGGACGTGACGAACTACCTCATGCTCGCCACCGGGCAGCCGCTGCACGCCTACGACCTGGCGGCGCTGCAGGGCGAGATCGTGGTGCGCCGGGCCCGCGCGGGGGAGCGGCTGACCACCCTGGACGGCGTCGAGCGGACCCTGGACGTGGAGGACCTGCTCATCACCGACGAGGTGCCCGGCGACCCGTCCACCTCCCGCGTGCTGTCCCTGGCCGGGGTCATGGGGGGCGCCGACACGGAGGTCTCCGCCTCCACCACGGACGTGCTGGTCGAGGCGGCGCGCTTCGCGCAGGTCTCGGTGGCGCGCACGGCGCGCCGGCACCGGCTGCACACCGAGAGCGGCAAGCGCTTCGAGCGCGGTGTCGACCCGGCGATCGCGGCACGGGTGGCCGAGCTGGCCGTGCGGATGCTGGTCGAGCACGGCGGCGGGACCCCCGACCCGGCGGCCACGGACGTCGGCGAGCCCGCCGCTGCGCAGCCGCTGCGCATGCCCGTGGCGTTCGTCGAGCGCACCGTGGGGGCCCCGTTCACCGAGCAGGAGGTGGTCGGTGCGCTGGAGCAGATCGGCTGCGCGGTGACCGCCGACGGCCCGGAGCTGAGCGTGGTGCCGCCGAGCTGGCGCCCGGACCTGGTGCAGCCGGTGGACCTGGTGGAGGAGGTCGCGCGGCTGCGCGGCTACGACACGATCCCCTCGGTGCTGCCGGCGGCTCCCGCCGGGCGGGGCCTGACGGCGGCGCAGCGCGCGCGGCGCTCGGCCGCGCGCGCGCTGGTGGACGACGGGTTCGTCGAGGTGCTCTCCTACCCCTTCGTCGCCGCGGCGGTGCACGACGCGCAGGGGCTGGCTGCGGACGACCCCCGCCGCCACGCGCTCCGGCTGGCGAACCCGCTGTCGGAGCAGCAGCCGCTGATGCGCACCAGCGTGCTGGACTCCCTGGTGGAGGTGGTGCGCCGCAACGTCTCCCGCGGTCTGCGCGACCTGGCCCTGGTGGAGTTCGGCGCCGTGACGCACCCGGTGGCCGGTGCGGGTCCGGCTCCGCTGCCGGGTGTGGCGACCCGCCCGGCGGAGGAGGAGCTGGCGGCCCTGCGCGCCGCGGTGCCGCCGCAGCCGC
The DNA here is from genome assembly GCF_050871845.1 of Kineococcus arenarius subsp. arenarius. NCBI lineage: Bacteria > Bacillati > Actinomycetota > Actinomycetes > Kineosporiales > Kineosporiaceae > Kineococcus > Kineococcus arenarius. The sequence continues at coordinate 11,230 of NZ_JBJLSE010000006.1, read as the reverse complement.
TGCACGTTGCCGGGATCCTCACCGGCACCCGGCGCGGCCCGGGTGCCTCGGCCGAGGGGTTCGCCCGCGGCGGTGAGCCGGTGCTGTGGGTGGACGCGGTCGACGCGGTGCGCACGCTCGCCGCGGCGCTGGGCGTCCGGGTGGTCGTCGAGGCCGCCGAGCACGCGCCCTGGCACCCGGGCCGGTGCGCGCGCGTCAGCACGCCGGCGGGCCACCCGGTCGGGTACGCCGGGGAGCTGCACCCCGCGGCGCTGGCGGCGCTGGAGCTGCCGGCGCGCTCGGCGGCCTTCGAGCTCGACCTCGACGTCCTCCTGGCGCAGGTCGGTGCGAGCCCCCAGGTGGCGCAGCTGTCCGGCTACCCGGCCGCGACCCAGGACGTCGCGCTGGTGCTCGACGAGGGTGTCGCGGCGGGCGCGGTGGAGCAGGCGCTGCGCGAGGGCGCCGGCGAGCTGCTGGAGGACGTGCGCCTGTTCGACGTCTACACCGGCTCGCAGGTGGGCGAGGGGCGCAAGTCGCTGGCGTACGCGCTGCGCTTCCGGGCGCCGGACCGGACGCTGACGGCGGAGGAGGCGAGCGCCGCGCGCGAGTCGGCGGTCGCCGAGGCCGCCCGCCGGACGGGGGCGGTGCAGCGTGGCTGAGGTTCCCGCAGGGGCCGGGGCCGCGCCGTCGCAGGGCGTGGCGCTGGTCACCGGCGCCAGTCGCGGCATCGGCCGCGAGCTGGTCCTGGGTCTGGCGGGTGCGGGCTGGTCGGTCGGGGCGCTGGCCCGCGACGCGGTGGCGCTGGACGGGGTCGTGGAGGAGGTCAGCACCGCGGGCGGGCGCGCGGTGGGCACCTGCGTCGACGTGGCCGACGCGCACGGCGTGGCCGCCGCGGTGCACGCCCTGGAGACCGAGCTGGGCGGCACCACCCTGCTGGTGAACTGCGCCGGGCGCATCGAGGCCGACGAGGCCGTGCCGTGGGAGGCGGACCTGGACGAGGTGCGCCGCGTCCTGGAGGCCAACGTGCTGGGCCCCTTCCACCTGGTGCGCGCCGTGGTCCCCGGCATGGTGGCCCGCGGCGGCGGGCGGGTGGTCGACCTGAGCTCCGGCGCGGCGCACAAGGACGCGCCCCTGCACGCCGCCTACGGGGCCAGCAAGGCGGCGCTGTTCCGCCTGGGCGGTGCGGTGACGGCGGCGGGGCGCGAGCACGGCGTGCTGGCCTTCGAGGTGTCCCCGGGCGTGGTCCGCACGGGCATGTCCACCGGCATGTCGGTGCACGCCGAGCGCACCGAGTGGACCGATCCCGCCGACGTGGTGGCGCTGGTGCTGGCGGTGGCGCGCGGTGAGCTCGACGCGTGGGCGGGCCGGCTGGTGCGGGCCGGCACGGACACGCCCGCGTCGCTGGCGGCGGCTGCGCGCGCCGGGCTGGCGCCGCGCGCCCGCAGCCTCGACGTCGTCCCGTACGGCCCGGACGACCCGATGTCCTGACCACTCTGTGCATGCCTACGCAGCAGCGTGTATGGTCATGCGCATGGATGCAGGGAGTCGGCTGAGGGTCGCCGTCGCGGGGGCCAGCGGCTACGCCGGGGGTGAGCTGCTGCGGCTGCTGCTGCAGCACCCCCACGTGGAGATCGGGGCGCTCACCGGCGCCTCCAACGCCGGCACGGCGCTGGGCGAGCTGCAGCCGCACCTGCTGCCGCTGGCCGACCGGGTGCTGGAGCCCACGACCAGCGAGGTCCTCGCCGGCCACGACGTGGTCTTCCTCGCCCTGCCGCACGGGCACTCGGCGGCCGTGGCCGCCGAGCTGGGCGAGGACGTCCTCGTCGTGGACTGCGGCGCCGACCACCGGCTCACCGACCCGGCGCAGTGGCAGCGGTTCTACGGCTCCGAGCACGCCGGGCACTGGCCGTACGGCCTGCCCGAGCTGCCCCTGGCCGGCGGGGGCAAGCAGCGCGAGCACCTGGCCGGTGCCCGGCGCATCGCCGTCCCGGGCTGCTACCCGACGAGCGTGAGCCTCGCCCTGGCACCCGGGTTCGCCGCCGGCGTGCTGGCCGGCGAGGACGTCGTCGTGGTCGCCGCCTCGGGGACGTCCGGCGCCGGCAAGAGCCTCAAGCCGCACCTGCTGTCCTCGGAGGTCATGGGCTCGATGAGCCCCTACGGCGTGGGCGGCGGGCACCGGCACACCCCCGAGATCGAGCAGAACCTGGCCCTGGCGGCCGGCAGGCCGGTGTCGGTGTCCTTCACCCCGACGCTGGCGCCGATGCCCCGGGGCATCCTGGCCACCTGCACCGCGAAGCTCGCCCCCGGTGCCGCCGCCGGTGACGTGCGCGCCGCCTGGGAGGCGGCCTACTCCGACGAGGAGTTCGTCCACCTGCTGCCCGAGGACCGCTGGCCCAGCACCGCCGCGGTCCTGGGGAGCAACGCCGCCGCGCTGCAGCTGGCCGTGGACGAGCACGCCGGCCGCGTCGTCGTGGTGGCCGCCATCGACAACCTGACCAAGGGCACCGCGGGAGGAGCCGTGCAGAGCGTGAACGTCGCACTGGGCCTGGGCGAGGGAACCGGGCTGAGCGCCGTGGGGGTGGCGCCGTGAGCGTCACCGCCCCCACCGGCTTCCGGGCCGCCGGCGCCACCGCCGGCCTCAAGGCCAGCGGCCGGCCCGACGTCGCCCTGGTCGTCAACGACGGACCGCTGGACGCCGCCGCGGCCGTCTACACCTCCAACCGCTGCAAGGCCCACCCGGTCCTGTGGAGCGAACGGGCCAGTGCCGACGGCCGCGTGCGCGCGGTGGTGCTGAACTCCGGCGGCGCGAACTGCTTCACGGGCCCGCAGGGCTTCCAGACGACCCACGCCACCGCGGAGCTCGTCGGGGAGCTGACCGGGTGCGGCGCCGCCGACGTCGTGGTCTGCTCCACCGGGCTGATCGGGGTGCAGCTGCCCCGCGAGGAGCTCCTCGCCGGGGTGCGCACCGCCCACGCCGCCCTGGCCGCCACCGGCGGTTCCGACGCCGCCACGGCCATCATGACGACCGACACGGTCTCCAAGCAGGCCGTCGCGCAGGGCGAGGAGTTCACGGTCGGCGGCATGGCCAAGGGCGCGGGCATGCTCGCGCCGGGCCTGGCCACCATGCTCGTCGTGCTCACCACCGACGCCGTCGCCGAGCCCGCCGAGCTGGACCGGGCGCTGCGCGCGGCCACCCGCACCACCTTCGACCGCGTCGACTCCGACGGGTGCATGTCCACCAACGACACCGTGGTCCTGCTGGCCAGCGGAGCCTCCGGCACGCGGCCCGGACCCGCGGAGCTCGACGCGGCCGTGCACCGCGTGTGCGCCGACCTGGCGCGCATGCTCGTGGGCGACGCCGAGGGCGCCGACCACGACATCGCCGTCGAGGTCGTCGGGGCCGCCCGCGAGGAGGACGCCGTCGAGGTCGGGCGCTCGGTCGCCCGCAACAACCTCTTCAAGGCCGCGGTCTTCGGGAAGGACCCCAACTGGGGCCGCGTCCTGGCCGCCGTCGGCACCACCTCCGCTCAGTTCGACCCCCAGGCCCTGGACGTCAGCCTCAACGGCGTCCCGGTGTGCGTCGGCGGCGCCCCCGGTGCCGACCCAGCGCAGGTGGACCTCGCCCCCCGCGAGGTGCGCGTGCGCATCGACCTGCACGCCGGCGAGCACGCCGCCACGGTCTGGACCAACGACCTCACCCACGCCTACGTCCACGAGAACAGCGCCTACTCCACATGAGCGACCTGACGGACCTCACGGCCGAGGACAAGGCGGGCGTGCTCGTCGAGGCCCTGCCGTGGCTGCAGAAGTGGCACGGCGCCCTCGTCGTGCTCAAGTACGGCGGCAACGCCATGGTCGACGACGAGCTCAAGCGCGCGTTCGCCGAGGACGTGGTCTTCCTGCGCACCGCGGGCCTGCGGCCCGTCGTCGTGCACGGCGGCGGACCGCAGATCTCCGCGATGCTGCAGCGCCTGGACATCGCCAGCGAGTTCCGCGGCGGTCTGCGCGTGACGACCCCCGAGGCGATGGACGTCGTGCGGATGGTCCTCACCGGTCAGGTGGGCCGCGAGCTCGTGGGGCTGCTGAACGCCCACGGCCCGCTGGCGGTGGGCCTGTCCGGGGAGGACGCCGGCCTGCTGCGCGCACGCCGCCGCCCCGCCCTGGTCGGTGGCGAACCCGTCGACGTCGGCCTGGTCGGCGACGTCGTCGGCGTGGACCCGGCCGCGGTGAACGACCTGCTGGCCGCCGGGCGCATCCCCGTCATCTCCACCATCGCACCCGAGGTCGACGACGACGGCGAACCCGTGCCGGGTTCCGTCCTCAACGTCAACGCCGACACCGCCGCCTCGGCGATCGCCGTGGCCCTGGGGGCGCAGAAGTTCGTCGTGATGACCGACGTCGCCGGGTTGTACGCGGACTGGCCGAACCGCGACTCGCTCGTCAGCGAGATCAGCGCCGGGGAGCTGGAGCGGCTGCTGCCCTCCCTGGAGTCGGGCATGGTCCCCAAGATGGAGGCGTGCCTGCGCGCGGTGCGCGGCGGGGTGCCCCGCGCCACGGTCATCGACGGCCGACTGGCGCACTCGGTCCTGCTGGAGGTCTTCACGACCTCCGGCAACGGCACGATGGTCGTGCCGTGAACCACGCGGGAGGAGCAGCGGTGGACGGCACGGTGCAGACCGCGGGGGAGTCGGAGGCCCTGCCGGTCACCGAGGGCAGCGGGCAGCAGTGGCTGCAGCGGTACTCCTCGGCCCTCATGGGCACCTACGGAACCCCCCAGCGCGTCCTCGTGCGCGGCGAGGGCTGCTACGTCTGGGACGCCGACGGCACGCGCTACCTGGACCTGCTGGGCGGCATCGCCACCAACGCCCTGGGGCACGCCCACCCGCTGCTGGTCTCGGCGGTCACCTCCCAGCTGACGACCCTGGGCCACGTCTCGAACTTCTTCGCCACGGTGCCTCAGATCGCCCTCGCCGAGCGGTTGCTGGACGTCGCCCGCGCCCCGCAGGGGTCCCGGGTCTTCTTCTGCAACTCCGGCGCCGAGGCCAACGAGGCCGCTTTCAAGATGGCCCGCCGCACCGGCCGGCCGAAGGTCGTCGCCACGGTGGACGCCTTCCACGGCCGCACCATGGGCGCCCTCGCGCTCACCTCCAAGGAGGCCTACCGCGCACCGTTCGAGCCGCTGCCGGGCGGGGTGGAGTTCGTCCCCTACGGCGACGTCGGCGCCCTGGGCCGCGCCGTCGACGGCGCCACGGCGGCGGTGTTCCTCGAGCCCGTGCAGGGCGAGGGCGGCGTCGTCCCCGCTCCCGACGGCTACCTCGCCGCAGCGCGGCGCATCACCGCCGACCACGGCGCCCTGCTCGTCCTGGACGAGGTCCAGACCGGCGTCGGGCGCACCGGGGAGTGGTTCGCCCACCAGCAGCCGCGCCACGACGGCGTCGTGCCCGACGTGGTGACGCTCGCCAAGGGCCTCGGCGCCGGCGTCCCCGTCGGTGCCGCGATCGCCTTCGGGACCCACAACGCCGCGCTCCTGGGGGCGGGCCAGCACGGCACGACCTTCGGCGGGAACCCGGTCGCCGCCGCCGCGGGCCTGGCGACCCTGCACGCGCTCGAGCGCGACGGGCTGCTGGCCAACGCCCGCACCGTGGGAGACCACCTGCGCCGGGGGATCTCGGCCCTGGGCCACCCGCTCGTGGCCGGCGTGCGCGGGGAGGGCCTGCTGCTGGGCATCGCCCTGGACGCACCGGTGGCCGCCGGAGCCGTGCGGGCCGCGCTGGCCCGCGGCTTCATCGTCAACGCCGTGCGTCCCGACACGATCCGGCTCGCACCGCCGCTCGTGCTCACCACCGCCCAGGCGGACACCTTCCTCGACGTCCTGCCGTCCGTGCTCGACGCCGCCCAGAACCCCGCGGAGGAGCCGTGACCACCCGCCACTTCCTCGCCGACGACGACCTGAGCCCCGCGGAGCAGGCCGAGGTCCTCGAGCTGGCCGCGCGGCTGAAGGCGGACCGCTTCGCCGAGCGCCCGCTGGAGGGCCCGCGCACGGTCGCCCTGCTCTTCGACAAGCCCTCCACCCGCACCCGGGTCTCCTTCAGCGTCGGGGTCGCGGAGCTGGGCGGGGCGCCGCTGGTCGTCGACGCCGCCGGCTCGCAGCTGGGCCGCGGTGAACCCGTCGCCGACACCGCGCGCGTGCTGGAGCGGCAGGTCGCCGCGATCGTGTGGCGCACCCACGCGCAGTCCGGCCTGGAGGAGATGGCCGCGCACTCGCGGGTGCCGGTGGTGAACTCCCTCAGCGACGACTACCACCCGTGCCAGGTCCTCGCGGACCTGCAGACGATCGCCGAGCACAAGGGCCGGCTGCGCGGGCTGACGATGGCCTACCTCGGCGACGGGGCCAACAACATGGCTCACTCCTACGCCCTGGGCGGTGCCACGGCCGGGCTGCACGTGCGCATCGCCACCCCGGCCACCGACCTGCCGTCCGCCGCGGTCCTCGAGCGCGCCCGCGCCGTGGCCGCCGCGACGGGCGGTTCCGTCACCGTGACGCAGGACCCCCGCGAGGCCGCCACCGGTGCCGACGTCGTCGTCACCGACACGTGGATCAGCATGGGGCAGGAGGGCCTGGACGCCGCCGAGCGCCTGCAGCGCTTCACCCCCTACGCCGTGACGCCCGAGCTGGTGGCGCTCGCCGACCCCTCCGCGATCGTCCTGCACTGCCTGCCCGCCTACCGCGGCAAGGAGATCGCCGCCGAGGTCCTGGACGGTCCGCGGTCCGTGGTCTGGGACCAGGCGGAGAACCGCCTGCACGCCCAGAAGGCCCTGCTCGTCTGGCTCCTCGCGGCGTCGCGGTGAACGCGGCCGCCGCGGGCAGCGGCACCAAGGCGTTCCGCCACGCCCGCATCGCCGCGGTGCTGACGCGCTCGCCGGTGCGCTCGCAGACGGAGCTGGCCGCGCACCTGGCCGCCGAGGGGGTGGCCGTCACCCAGGCCACGCTCTCGCGCGACCTCGTCGAGCTGGGAGCGGTGAAGGTGCGCGACGGGGACCGCGGGCTGGTGTACGCCCTGCCCGCCGAGGGCGGCGACCGCACCCCGCGCAGCGGCGTCGGCCAGGAGGTGCTGGACGCGCGCCTGGCCCGCTGGTGCGAGGAGCTGTTGGTGTCCGCCGAGGCGTCGGCCAACCTCGTCGTCCTGCGCACCCCACCGGGTGCCGCGCAGTTCCTGGCCAGCGCCGTCGACCACTCCGTCATGCCCGCGGTCCTGGGCACCATCGCCGGGGACGACACCGTCCTGGTCATCTCCCGCGACCCGCTGGGCGGCGAGGACGTCGCCGCGCGCTTCCTCGCCCTGGCCCGGCGCGAGGACGCCCCCACCCCGGTCCGAACGCCCGATCCCGACGAAGGAGACACCCCGTGACCGAGCAGCAGCTGCACCGGCAGGCCGAGAAGGGCCTGTGGGGCGCGCGGTTCGCCAGCGGTCCCGCCGAGGCGATGGCCGCGCTGTCGAAGTCCACGCACTTCGACTTCCGCCTGGCCCGTCACGACCTCGCCGGCTCGCGCGCCCACGCCCGCGTGCTGCACCGCGCCGGGCTGCTGGACGACGCCACGCTGCAGGCCCTCCTGGCCGGCATCGACGCCCTGGAGGCCGATGTCGTCTCCGGCGCCTTCACCCCGGCCGAGGACGACGAGGACGTGCACTCGGCCCTGGAGCGGGCCCTCGTGGAGCGGGTCGGCCCGGACGTCGGCGGCCGGTTGCGCGCCGGGCGCTCGCGCAACGACCAGATCGCCACGCTGCTGCGGATGTTCCTGCGCGAGCACGCCCGGGTGGTCGCCGCCGGGGTGCTCGACGTCGTCGAGGCGCTCGTCGAGCAGGCCGCCGCGCACCCGGGGGCGGCGATGCCCGGGCGCACGCACCTGCAGCACGCCCAGCCCGTGCTGCTCGCCCACCACCTGCTGGCCCACGCCTGGCCGCTGCTGCGCGACGTGCAGCGACTGCGCGACTGGGACGCGCGCGCCGCCGTCTCGCCGTACGGTTCCGGCGCGCTGGCGGGGTCCTCGCTCGGGCTGGACCCGCAGGCGGTCGCGGAGGAGCTCGGGTTCGACCGCAGCGTGGAGAACTCCATCGACGGCACCGCCGCACGAGACGTGGCCGCCGAGTTCGCCTTCGTCGCCGCGATGGTCGGCGTGGACCTGTCCCGGATCTCCGAGGAGGTGATCCTCTGGGCGACCAAGGAGTTCTCCTTCGTCACGCTGCACGACGCCTGGTCCACGGGGTCGAGCATCATGCCGCAGAAGAAGAACCCCGACGTCGCCGAGCTGGCGCGCGGCAAGGCGGGTCGCCTCATCGGCGATCTGACCGGTCTGCTGAGCACCCTCAAGGGCCTGCCCCTGGCCTACAACCGCGACCTGCAGGAGGACAAGGAGCCGGTGTTCGACGCCGTCGACACCCTGGAGATCCTGCTGCCCGCGGTCGCCGGGATGATCGGCACGCTGCGCTTCCACACCGACCGGATGAGCGCCCTGGCGCCGCAGGGCTTCGCCCTGGCCACCGACATCGCCGAGTGGCTGGTGCGCCGGGGAGTGCCGTTCCGGGAGGCGCACCACCTGTCCGGTGCCTGCGTGCGCCGCTGCGAGGAGCGCAGCGAGGTCGAGGACCGCGCCGTCGAGCTGTGGGACCTCACCGACGCGGACCTGGCGTCGATCTCCCCGCACCTGACCCCCGAGGTCAAGGGCGTGCTGAGCACCGCCGGGTCGCTGGCCTCCCGCGACGCGGTGGGCGGCACGGCACCGGCGCGGGTGGCGGAGCAGCTCGAGCGGGCCCGCCTGACGCTCGCCGAGCACCGGGTGTGGGCGCGTCCGTGACGGCGCTGCCGCGGGAGTTCTTCGCCCGCGAGGTGCTCGAGGTCGCCCGCGACCTGCTGGGGCGGGTGGTCCGCCACGAGACACCGGAGGGCGCCGTCGCCGTCCGCCTCACGGAGGTCGAGGCGTACGCGGGCGAGGCCGACCCCGGCTCGCACGCCTTCCGCGGCCGCACACCGCGGACCGAGGTGATGTTCGGCCCGGCCGGACATGCGTACGTGTACTTCTCCTACGGCATGCACTGGTGCGTGAACCTCGTCACCGGCCGGGAGGGCACCGCGTCGGCCGTGCTCCTGCGGGCCGGGGAGGTCGTCGAGGGGCTCGAGCTGGCGCGGGAGCGCCGTCGCGCGGCCCGGCGGGAGGCGGACCTCGCACGGGGGCCGGCGCGCCTGACGCAGGCGCTCGCCATCACGCGCGAGCAGGGTGGCGCCGACGTGTGCGCCGGCGGCCCGCTGAGCGTCCTGGCGGGGGAGCCGGTCCCGGACGCAGCGGTGTCCTGGGGGCCGCGCGTCGGCGTCGCCGGTGCCGGTGCGCCCACCCCGTGGCGCACGTGGACCACCGGGGACCCGACCGTCTCCGCGTACCGCGCCGCGGTACCGCGTCGACCTCGCCGCTCCTGATCGGGCAGGCTGGGGGCTCGGCGGGGCGGACGGCGCCCGGCCACGGAGGCGAGGAGAGCGAAGTCGTGAGCGACGTCTGGGACGAGCTGCAGTGGCGGGGCCTGGTGGCGCACTCCACCGACGAGGCCGCGCTGCGCCAGGCGCTGCAGGGCGGCCCGCTCACGTACTACGTGGGCTTCGACCCGACCGCGGCGAGCCTGCACGTCGGGCACCTGGTGCAGGTGCTGACCGCCAAGCGGTTGCAGCAGGCCGGGCACGAGCCGCTGATCCTGGTCGGCGGGGCCACCGGTCTGGTGGGCGATCCACGCCCGAGCGCGGAGCGGACCATGAACGATCCGGCCACGGTCGCCGGCTGGGTCGGCCGGATCCAGCAGCAGATCGCCCCGTTCCTGGACTTCACCGGTCCGGCAGCGGCCAGGATGGTCAACAACCTGGACTGGACCGCCTCGATGTCCACGATCGAGTTCCTGCGCGACGTCGGCAAGCACTTCAGCGTCAACCGGATGCTCGACCGCGAGGCGGTGGCCAAGCGCCTGGCCAGCACGGGCATCTCCTTCACGGAGTTCTCCTACGTGCTGCTGCAGTCCAACGACTACCTGCAGCTGCACCGCCGGCACGGGTGTTCCTTGCAGCTGGGCGGCTCGGACCAGTGGGGCAACATCACCGCCGGGTGCGAGCTGGTGCGCCGGGTGGACGGTGCCACGGTGCACGCGCTGGCCACGCCGCTGCTGACCAAGGCCGACGGCACGAAGTTCGGCAAGACCGAGTCCGGAGCGGTGTGGCTGGATCCACAGCTGACCAGCCCGTACGCCTTCTACCAGTTCTGGCTCAACGCCGAGGACTCCCAGGTCGAGGGCTACCTCAAGGCGTTCTCCTTCCGCGACCGTGAGGAGATCACCGACCTGGGGCGCCAGGCGCGCGAAGCGCCGAAGGCGCGCGCCGCCCAGCGGGCGCTGGCGCACGAGGTCACCGCCCTGGTGCACGGCGAGCAGGTGGCCCGCGCGGTCCAGGACGCCTCTGCGGCCCTCTTCGGAGGCTCGGACCTGGCCGGCATCGATCAGGCCACGCTGGCCGGCGCGCTGGCCGAGCTGCCCACCGCCAGCCCGGCCTCCCTGGACGTACCGGTGGTGCAGCTGCTCGCCGAGACCGGTCTGGCGCCCTCGCGCAGCGCCGCGCGTCGCACCATCGCCGAGGGCGGTGCGTACGTGAACAACACCAAGGTCACCGACGTCGAGGCGACCCTGGCCACCGCCACCGCCGACGCACCGCTGCTGCACGGGCGCTACGCCGTGCTGCGTCGTGGTCGGAAGTCCCTGGCTGCGGTGTCTCTTTCCTTGCGGCAGTAGAAGATCCGCCCCGAGCTCACCTCGGATTTGGTGGTTGGGCTCGGGGCGGCGTACTGTTCTTCTCGTCGCCCGGACGGGGCGGCCGCCGGGGCCGGGAGGCCGCGGGGGTCTGCTGCGGGTGGGTGGTGCGGCAAGCTTGATCGGGAATGGGTTGCACGTTGGCCTGGTTCCTGGTTACAGTGGGAAAGTTGCCCCTGTTTAGCTGGCTTCCTTCGGGGGGTCGGGTGCGGGGTGCGTCCGGTTCTTGAGAACTCAACAGTGTGCCAAGTGTTGATGCCAAATCAATCAACCCCGTGGCGTTCCTTCACGTGAAGGGGCGTTGGGGATTCCTTTGGTGTTGTACCTTCCACTTCCCTCGCCAGGGGGGTGGGGGTTTCGAGATCAGAGGTCAAACTAAGCAAGTCAATCACCTGACGCGCTCGCCGGCTTCTGGC